>JBDHDY010000496.1:0-3142 GCA_039591275.1 Gemmatimonadota bacterium
ACTTTCCTCGCCACTGCGTACGACCAGCGGGGCAACCCCGTGGTGACCGCCGAGATCCGGTGGATCTCCACCAATCTCGACGTCGTTCAGGTCGAGTGGGACGAAGGCAACCCCTCCGTCGTGACCGTTATGGCAACCGGCGTCGGCGTAGCTCAGGTCGAAGCCCGCAGTGGTCGTGTTCGCGGAACGACCGTGATACAAGTGATGGCAGCCCAGCAACCGCCTCCGACCATCGATGTCACTCCGGAAGGGGAGCTGCCACCCGATGTGTCGAGCACCGCTCTCAGCCACGCCGTCCGCATCGAGCAGCAGGTCTTCGGCCTTCCCTCTTCGTGCAGGTTCGGTGTTTTCGTGGCTCAGGATCTCGTGCTGACGAGTTACCGGACCATTCGAGGAGCTAACTCCGTAGCTGTGGTATTGACCGATGGCACCCGTGCCACCAACACGGTTCGGGTGGCAGCGTATGACATTCAAAGCGATCTGGCCGTGCTGCACGTTCCGGTACAGCACCAGGGGTCCGTTCCGGTGGGCTCGAACCCCACCGCCGATCAGCAAGTGTGGGTGCTGGGCGACGCCGATTGCGGCGACCCGCAGGCGCTTGGTGCCGAGGCCACGGGGCGGGCAGACAACGTGGCGGGTCGCACTTTGCTGAGCCAGGCCCTCGCCGAGGGCGTTGACGGTTCGGGAGTAATCAATAGAGATGGCGAGCTCGTGGCGATCGCTGCCGGGGGTCCAGCCATCAGGCCTGTTTCACAGGTCGGTGGACTGGTCACCCAGGCGCGCCGCAACGTAGGTGTCGCTGCCATATCGAGCGTGGCCGACGTCGCTCAACGAGAGAATCACTCGTACGGATCCGTCGAGCTCGAATCGGAGTTGTTCGCAGCCCGCGCCCGCGTTACGCCGATGGAGCCGTGGCATTGGCAAGACCTTGGTCAGGAGGCGAGCCTGCCGATGACGTTTGCCGGTCCGATTGGCCGGTATGAGGTGGAGCTGTTGTCGGGCGGCGAGGTTCAACGGAGTATTACCGTGACTCTCCGGAGCGGCGTGTCGCAGCAGGTGGCGCTTGCGCCGCAGGTCGTGGCCGATCAGCCAGACGTTGAGCGCACACCTGCAGAGGAGACCCAGATTGCGCGGCGGGGGGGAGGTGGCTTCCCGGCAGCAGCCGTCGTGGTGGGTTTGTTGGCGGTGGGTGGAGGCGTGGCTTTCCTAGCAAGCCAGAGTGGTGGCGGCGACGATGGGGGCGGAAACGGTACTCCACCACCGCCCACGACCGGCGGTATCCGGATCATCGTCAACGTGCCGTGAGAAGCGCGTTGCGCGGTGCAATCGCTTCAAACTCAGACTCGACATGCTGCGCACGGCCCCGTCTCCGGCGGCCGTGCCACATCACCATCAGGTGGGTGACATTATGAAATTCAAGGCCTGGATCTCGGCCGTGGCCATCCTCTTTGCAGCAGGATTTCTCGGGTGTAAGGACGAACCTACTTCACCCGACGGCACCGGTACTTTGGTCGTGCGCTTGGTGCAGGACGTTCCTGCCATGGATGCGAACGCGACTGCCGCAGCCGATCAGACTTCCTCGGACCCAGCCATCGAGAAGTCCGCGAGCGTCCAGGCGGCCGGCAGGCCCCAGGCGAGCAGCTCTGCTGCCATGCTCGACGCCGTCCGTGTGGCCCTCGTCGGGCCCACCCCCAGAACGGTCAACCTCTCCCAGACAGCCGGCGGGTTCGAGGGAACCATCACCGGCCTCGAGCCCGGAACTTACTCGCTCCTCGTCCAAGGGCTCGAGACCGGCCTGGTGGAGTTCCTCGGTGCAGCCACAGGAATCAACGTCGTCGCGGGACAGACGGCGGACGCCGCTGTTTCCGTCTTCGGGTTCGTAACCACGCTCGACCCCGTCAGCAACGTTGATGACGTCAGCCTGACATTCGATGTGACCTTCACGGACGTCGGCATCGCCACCGAATACCTCGTCGAGGTGTCTCCGGACCGAGACTTTCCCACGGGCAACATCCTGTTCTTCCCGACGACCCAGACCTCCGTGACGCTGTCGGTGCCCTGGCCCGGCGTTTATTTCGTACGAGTCCGCGCCGGAAACGACGTGGTGAGCCCCGATGAGGCATTGCCGAGCGACCGCAGGGTGGTTCGGCTCTTCAACGACTTCCTGACTTTCGGCCAGGTCGATGGGCGCACGAGCTTTCTGACCGTGCCAGATGAAGTGGAAGCTTACGGCTTCACCGCCCAGGCCGGGGATGGCATCGTCGTAATCGCGTCTGCAACCGATGGGCTGTTGCTGAGCAGGATCGGGGAAGCGCGGCTGTCCGCGCACCGCGGCGCAGCGGGAGTCAACAAGAATAAGAACCGCACGGCCGCAGCGACCCTCGCTAGTCAGGCAATGGTCGATCTCGACATCGACGCGAGGCTCCGACCGATTTTCGATACCGATGGAAACCCGGACTTGTTCGGAGGAAACAACAACATCGGAGGGTTCGGGACGACGTACCTCAGCAACAATGGCGACGAGATGATCGTCGCGCTGGCAAACAATGGTGGCACCAAGACCGTCGAGCTCCGGCCGGTTTCGGGATCCGGCGAGTACAACGTCTTTGTTTCGGACTGCGATGTCACCAAAACACCTATTGGAAACACCGTCGGTGGTGATCTGAACAGCAGTGATTGCGAAACGGTCAATCCCTGGTCCTGGATCGACGCCGCCTCCGGGGCCGGTGTGACGCATGCTGACATCGTAGCCTTCGACGGCAGTGCGGCGGACCGAGTAACGGTTTCACTCACGTCCGAATCGTTCGATCCAGTCCTCTTTCTATGGGGACCTGACGGCTCACTGCTGGCCGTCAATGACGACGCCAGTGAAGTTGACCTCAATTCACGGATTTCATCCTTGGTCACGTCGTACTGGGATTTCGAGACCGGGCCTTACTCGCTGACCGTCGCTGATGCGAGCCCCGGTGTTCCAAGCCAGGTTGTGTTCACACTGTCGCCGTTCGTGCCCGTTACCGTGAGAACTCCGTTCACGGTGGTAGCCGAAATCCGGGACTCGGACAACAACCACGTTCCCACAGCAGCCGTGGACGTGACCCTGCAACTGTTCGACAACCCCGGCAGCCTGATCTTCAGGGCTAGC
>JBDHDY010000497.1:0-2887 GCA_039591275.1 Gemmatimonadota bacterium
GCGGCGGAGTTCAGGCCCCTGGTCCGCGCGAGATCCCCGGCCCTCGTTCCACCCTGTCCATTCAGACTGTGGCAGTCCAGACACCCCTTCGCCCGTATGCGCTGTGTCCCTCTCCCCGAGCTCCCCGACTCCCCGAAATAGCGCACCGACGAGAGATACGCCACAATGTCAGCCATCTCCCAGGCTCTGAGCTGAGGAATGTTGATTCCCTGTGCAGCCATGGCGCGTGTCATCGCCGGCCCCTTGTTCCACATGGCCGCAGCGAATTCGATGAGGCTCCACTGCCGTCTCTGCGCAGCCAGGTCGGGTGCCATCCCGCCCCCTGTTCCCAGGACGCCGTGGCACTCGAGGCATCGCTTGGACGCGAACAGGTCCAGTCCCATGTCCGCCCGGCCTGGCAAGATGTACATGGGGCCCTCCGGAAGCCCGCTGGATGTGGACTTGAGGAAGGCGACGAGGTCGCCCAGCTGCTGACCGGTGAAGGCCGGGCGAGCGATTCCTCTTGCTTCCATCGCATCAGTCATGGCCGGCCCATGGTTCCACATTGCTGTTGCGATCTGGATGGGTGACCCATACTGGGTCAGAAAGTCGAGATTCGGCCCTGCCACGCCCCCGGTTACACCTGCCTGGTGGCATGCGATGCATTGCCTTTCCTCAAAGAGCCTTCTGCCGGCGTCCGCGTCGCCGGGACGGTCGAAATAGTCCAGCCAGAAGAGAAAGGCAATGAGATCACCGGTCTCCCAGGGATCCAACTGTGGTCGCTGCAGCCCGAGCTCCCGCATCCGATCCACCATACCGGGGAGGTGGTTCCACATGGCAGCGGCGAAGTCGTAGTACGATCGAGTCCCCGGAAACTCCCCGAGGTCGGGTCCCACCGTGCCCCCAAGGCCGTTGATTGCGTGACATTCGGTGCACCCCTTCGCCCCGAAGACCCGTGCTCCTGCAATGACGTTCTGCGTCGGCCCGGAAGGAATCTGTGGGGACAGCGTTTGCAGAGGCCAGAGAAACAGCACAGCGGCGGCGCACGCTGCCCCTGTCGAGGTCCTGCTGGCGATTCTAGACCGGTCCAGGAAGTCCATGATCATGATGCGGCCCTCCCTGAGGATGCCATGCGTGCCGGAACGCCGAATCGGTGCCGACATATGCAAGAGGCGGGCGTGGTGCGCAACACCCGCGGAGAGTGAACGATTCTCTCGGTACCGCATGTGCGCCTGCCACCCCATGAGCGGATCGGGAGGTATCTACACCCGGCCGCGACACGCGCCATCTGGGGAGAACAGGTTTCCGGTCGCCGCGGCTGACTGCGCGAGCCGCGGTGGATGTGCGGACCCGACCTGCCGAACCGCAGCCGACATCGAAAGGTCTGCGGTCAGCACTCACGCCGGCAGGAGTGCCCCAAGGATGGAAGCTAGCCCGCCGCTCGGTGCACAGATGCATCGAAAGGTCCTGGCTGGGGCAGCGCTGCCTCCGCATCGGGCCACGGGGGCAGCACCTTGACCAGAATCCACAGAATGATAAACGGCAGAATCATGAGGGCGCTGGCCACGAGCAACCCTTCGATGCCGAAGAGCTCGAGCTTGTACACGGTCAAGCCGCGCAGACTCTTGGAGAAGAGCTGCCCGCCCATCACCACGTTCCACCGAATGCTGAAGATACCGATCAGCACCAGTATCGCGGAGCCCATATACGCAAGGCGTCTGAGCTCGTCGGTGGTCTTGACGAGACGATCTCTCCACAGAGCCGGTGAGATCACTCCCAGCAGTACCAACGGGACCAACGTTCCGATCACGAGTTGGAGCACGATTAAGCTGATAAAGAGGCGGCTCTCGATCATTTGGGAGAGGATCCCGATGGACTCCTCCGACTCGTACAGACGGTGGATGAAGTCGAGCAACTCGAGCGAGACGTCCACGACCATTGCATAAAAGAGGAATACGGCGAGCTTGTCCATGCACTGCATGTCCACGGGCTTCGCCCGAACCATACTGCTGAACATGTAGAGGACCAGTACCAGAGCGATTCCCGAGACGATGGCCGAGAAGAGGAACACCACCGGCATTAGAACGCTGCTCCACCAGGGATTTGCCTTGACCGATCCGAAGATGAACCCAACATAGCCGTGGAGCAGGAACGCCGAGGGAATCCCGATGATGGTGATCCATCTGCCAGCGACGTCGTCAAATCGTAAGGATTTCTCCGATAGGTCGGTCGCACCCAACGTCAGCAGATAGAGAAGCCACCGCCTCGGGCCGCGAGCCTGTCGGGCCCAGAGCACGATATCCTTGCGGTAGTCGAGCCATATCTCCAACAGCAATACGACTGCCAGATACCAGGCGTAGACGAATCCAAACATCGCCATCGCCGAGCGGACGTTCGGCGTCAAGAAGATCTCGTACGATCGTTCCGGATGCCCCAGATGGGCCTGAAGCGGTAACGGAGCAACGATCAGAAATGCCAGGGCGGTGAGGAGTGCCAAGCGGTAGGTGGGCTGTACCTCCTTCACGTTGAACACCCGCTCTAGCGATGCCAAAATGAACGCGCCCGCCACGAGTCCAGTCACGTACGGGTAGAGGACGATGAGCAGGCTCCATTGGAGCTCGAACTCATTTGGATAGATATATCCCTGCATCCGCTACCTCACCTCCCCGTCCAGATTGGCGTAGTAGACCTTGGGCTTGGTGTTCATGT
The DNA here is from genome assembly GCA_039591275.1 of Gemmatimonadota bacterium. Classification (GTDB taxonomy): domain Bacteria; phylum Gemmatimonadota; class Gemmatimonadetes; order Gemmatimonadales; family GWC2-71-9; genus JBDHDY01. The sequence goes on from JBDHDY010000497.1 coordinate 2,689, forward strand.
GCGCCTTGAGCACTTGGATGTCGTTCAAGCGCATGAACCTGGCGAGCGGCGTGACACGACTTTCTACTTCTCCGAAGAGCCGCGCGCCGGTTGGGCAGACCTCCACGCATGCTGGGACGAGCCCTTGCGCCACGCGGTGGTAGCAGAAGGTGCATTTCGACGCCACCCGCTTCTCGGGGTGGAGCCAGCGCGCACCGTA
>JBDHDY010000498.1:0-4170 GCA_039591275.1 Gemmatimonadota bacterium
CTTCGGGCGTAGCTAGCAGCCGGTACACCTCTGTAGGTGACGTCCGTAGGTGCACTCGCCAGCGAATGATTGCCTGCCTTCCCCCTGTCCCCATGGCATCATCCCCCGGTTAAGGACGGCCTCCGCGCGATACGACAGATCGACTCATGCGGAACTCGCCGTGTCAGGGCGCGGCCACCAGTCGAGTGATCTGGTCGGTTTCGCCGGTCAGCTCCCAGCGGACGAGCGAGACTGGGATTACCCCGGTTGCAACAAGCTCGTCCATGAACTGCTCGAGAGTGAATTCGTCTCCGACCTGACGGGCCCGATCCGCCATCAGCTGCTCGAGCTCGATTTTGCCGATGATGTAGCTCGATCCGTAGAACGGCTGCGCCAGGTAAAGGTGCTGCTCACCCCACACGGTGTTGCCGTCTTCGGGGAGCCACCCCCGTGGTGTCCACTCGGACGCGAACTTCACCGCTTCCTCGATGGTCCACTCGTTGGCGTGCATCATGAGTCCACCCAACGCCCGCGCAGCACGCTGCGCGAGAAGGATCCAAATGAGTTCCCGTGCCCGCGGTTTGGAATCGAACAGCCCAGCGTGCATCATCATCTCTTCCATGCCGGTGGCAAGCCCTTCGGAGCGGCCGTCGAAGATGTTGTACAGTGACGGTACCCGGCGGATCGGGCTTGCGTGCGGCTCGAAATCCATGTTGGCCAGCTCGATCCAATGGTGGCTGTGGGTCCGCATCGTCACGGCGTCACGGTAGCTCACCTCGGAGAAGAATCCGCGGAGTCCATCCGTGGGCGTGAACTCTCCGATGCGATCCCGCATAGCGCCATCCATGTAGTCGCGGGTTGAGACGATCTCCTGGTTGCGCAGGAACGCCATGTACTCATTGACGGCGGCGTTGAACACGCGGTCGTATTCCGCAGCGCTCGCAACACGTCTCAGCTCTGGAAGAGCCCGATTCCGGTGTTCCTCCAGCCTAAGCGAGGCGTGGGAGCGGGCGAGCTCTCGGCGCATGATGGTAACCTCTTCTTCCCAGCTAGTGGGAATGAGGTGGACGTTCTTGAGATACCAGTCGTAGTTCTCGATCCCGACACCCGAGAGCCCCGTCTTGGACGGGTACTCGGCTTCGAGCCAGGCGTGGAACTCGTCGGTTGCCTCGCGTGCCCGCTCAATGTCCGTCTCCAGTTCGGCGCTGGTTCCGGCAACGCGCGCCGCGAACGCCGTCAGATCTGCACTCTGTCCGGCCATGAGGCGGATTCCGCCGAGCCAGAGATCCCGGGCGTCTTCTACGAGATTGCCTCTGGCCTGCTCGAGGAGCGCCGGTATGGTCCTCAGTCTCGCGCCGAGTTCAGCGGCATCGCCGGCACGTCGCTGCGGGAAGGGAAGATCATGGTGTAGAAGCCCGGGTTTCTCGCCCACGGCCGCAACACGCGGTGGTAGAAGTCGAGGCCGTTCATCTCGGCCCTGACCGCATGGTAGTCCACCTGTTGCGGCACCGACCACCCGGTCGTGTCGAACGCGGCGAGCCGACGCTGGTACGCCGCCAGCTCTCTGTACTGGGCGGCCATCGCCCCGGCGGAATAATCGGGAACGCCTTCGACAAACTCGGGCTGTTCGAATTCCCGCCACTCTTCGAACAGCGCAACAAGATCTTCGTATTGGGTGCTTTGGGGTACTTCGCCTGCACAGCCCACGAGCAGAGCGAGCGCCAGGGTGAGGCAGATCGGCATGCGAGAAACGAGCCGGGGGAGCCGGGGGGGCAGGGGGGGCATTGGTCGAACCTCCATTAATCGGCGAAAGACGTACATCGCCAGGATATCGTCTGGGACAGTCCTTATCAAAGGATTGACACCTCTCAAGAGGCAAAGATGTTGACCGGTCAGAGCTCCTGCCAGGGATTCAGCACAGACGAATTCCCGTTTCTGGACCCGCTCGGCGGCTCGCCTCTCCACGCGGACCTGTGCTCGGGTTTCTGGTGTATAGGCGTGGAGTGCAAATACCCGTCATCAACCGATGTCAATTGATATGACCGCTAAAAGAGTCGTGACCGGTCCGACCGCCGCAAATGGCGGGAACCCGAATCTGGGCACCACCAACCCTATCCTCTTCGGCTACGGCCGGCGGGGCATGTCCCGGCGCGATTTCGTCAGGAGCGGCGTGAGCGCGTTGGCTGGGCCCGCGCTCCTGGGCTGCGGCGACGATCCGACCACGGTACCGCTGGACCCGGTGTCCGGCCCACGCCTCACGGCCCGGCCAGGTGCGCCGACAGTGGAGCCCACCGTGGGGCTGAGTGACCTGGGCCTCGAATTGCTGCGGGACGGGCTGCTGTACGTTCCGGAGAGCTACTCTCCGGACACGCCGGCGCCACTCTTCATCGGCCTCCACGGCGCCGGCGGGGCGGCCAGCAACTGGGAGAGTTATCCTGGCCGCGCGGAAGCTCGCGGCATGATCTTCCTGGCGCCGGACTCGCGTTTCTCTACGTGGGATGTCATAAGGGGCAACTACGGACCGGATGTCGAGTTCATAAATCGAGCGCTGCAGCACACGTTCGAGCGCTGCCGGATTGACCCAGCGCGTATTGCGCTGGGGGGATTCTCGGACGGTGCGTCGTACGCGCTCTCCCTGGGGTTGGTGAACGGGGACTTGTTCAGCCACCTCGTTGCCTACTCGCCGGGCTTCTATGTGAACGCCGATCCCCCTGTCGGCAAACCGCGGGTCTATGTGTCCCATGGTACATGGGACAATGTTCTGCCGGTGACCACGAGTCGGAACATGATCGTACCGACATTGAGCAGCACTGATTACGATGTGACATACGAGGAATTCGACGGAGGCCACGAGGTTCCCGCAGCAATTTCCGAGTCGGCTCTGGATTGGTTTCTCGCGTAGGCTGAGTGAGTTAGTCCCACGCCCAATGCGGTGACTGAGCACCTCTTGACCCGAGCTGTCTACGGCGAGGTCTCCTCACTTTGATGGTCCGCAACACGTGGCTTCTTTCTATCGCCCGTTCACGGTTTTTGACCGCGGTCCGACCGCGCGGGAAATAGTTCGCCGATCGTAAATGCGAGAATTCGTCCCACGAGGCCGGCCATGGAGCGCCAGCGGGATTGCCAGCAGGGACCGCAGGATGAGCGAGTCGCGCTTTAGGAGGAAGGCAATCCCCAGAATAACGGCTATGATGACGATTGACATGTAAGATTCAGCGAGGGTCTGCCCCGAGGCGGTTCCACGAGTCCCAGAAAACCGCCGCCCAGCAGGAAAAGCCAGAACACCCAGCCATCGATGTAGGTCGACACGAAGAGTGCGGCCGCACCAGCGCCGAGGGCGGCTCCCGTCAGTCCTGCAATCAGTTCACTCGGGGATTCGGTTTGGCTATCGTCGTTATCCATTGTATCTGCGTCCCATCATCTACGGATTGTCTTCAGATTCCTATTTCGGCTCGAGCGCGGCTCTTACCTTCTCGATGTCGAGCTTCATGATCCACACATCAAAGTTGTCGGATCTCGTGCTCGTGAAGGCAATCTTCGTCCTGTCGGTTTCCTACCTTTATCTATTTCCATGCGAGCGTGCCGGCAGCGAAACAAGCGAGCCTGGCTGTCTCTGGCTGTCTTCAGGATTACAATGTATACCGTTGCAGCAGGGGCATTTATTGGCAACCGAATCCTATTTGCGAGCGGGTTAGTCACGGCGAGGACAAATACCTGATGGCAAGGAGTGTAGTAGGGGGCGTTGGCGACAGTGGCGCTACAAACCAGATCTCAGGGCTCGGAAAGGAATCGCAGGATTTCCCGCATCAGCCGTTCACCCTGGTTCGTGTCGAAGACGAACTGTGCGTGGGCAGCCCCATCGAGGATCACGAGCTCTTTCGGTCCCGGTGCTTGCTCATACTGTACGCGAATGTACGGAAGTCGTAGAGCCCCGCTGCCGGTGGTGTCGCCTCGACTGGTGATGAACAGCTTGCGGCCCGTCATCCGCTCTGGTTCGTCAATCGAGGAATGTGCGAGTAGCACGAGGCGGTCGATCTCGCCGGGTGGGGCCTCGACGGCAGCCTGGGCCGCAGCCCAACCTCCGAAGGAGGCTCCGACCACCGAAACTGTCTTCGCCCCGGTTTCGTGCAGGTATCGGACGGCGGCCAACACATCGAAGTGGACCCCGTTGACACTAGATGTGGACTGAGG
>JBDHDY010000499.1:0-4792 GCA_039591275.1 Gemmatimonadota bacterium
TCAGCACCTCGGCTGGCTCTCCACGGAGGGAATCCTGCCGATGTGCAGCTTCGATTGGGCAAGCTATCTCATGAGCCTGCGCGACTACGTCGAAACGGGTGTGGGGAGGCCGCATACGGGGTAGGCCCCGCACCGTACCCTTCCGCCGGGCGGTCAGGCGGACGGTCTCCGCCCGATTGGCGATTGCAGATTGGCGATTGGAGATCTGCGATCTGCATTCTGCAATCATCGTTCTGCACTCGTAGTGCTCTGTCCCTTCCTGCCTCTGTGGTCCGCCTGTCCGCGAGGGTGGTGAGGTGGGGAGACTGTCCGCCGGCCCGCCAATCCGCCCGGTGGGGAGTGGTGTGGCGGGGCCGCCTGCCCCTCCTGCCCCCTCTGCCACTCCCACTTGCCTGCGTATTAAGTGGCTATGGCCCTAGAACGGTACGCACCTGAACGATCTGAACAGTAGGTTTCGCACTGAGTTCTGGATGGACGCCTAGTACGCGACAGGGAAGTCCCTGGCTCTTTTACTGTCGGAGGCAATGATGGAGACCATCTCGACGCGTCGAGCCGGTTTCGTACTGCTGTTGCTGGGTTTCGCGTTTCCCAAGGCCGCTGTCTCTCAGGAAGAGCACGGTCGAATTTTGAAAGAAAAGTTCGAAGCTGAGCTTCAGGAGCTCGCCCAAGGATTCGACGGCGTTCTCGGCTCCCAAATCATCGACCTGACTGACGGGACGACCTTCGGCGTGAATGCGCAGCTCGTCTTTCCACAGGCGAGCGCGATCAAGATCCCGATCCTCGTCGAGCTGTTTCGGCAGGCGGAGCGCCGGCCCGGCCTGCTCCGCGAGCAGCGGCCCGTCACGGCTTCTGTGCAGGTCGGCGGTTCGGGAGTGCTCAGACACCTAGGAGACGGCTCGTCCGCTCTTGCGCTGGAAGACCACGCTGTCTTGATGATCGTCCTGAGCGACAACACCGCGACGAATGTTCTCATTGACGAGTTGGGAATGGAAGCGGTCAACCGAACCATGGCTGAGTTGGGTTTTTCCAACACCCTGCTGCAACGGAAGATGATCCATCCGGATGCCTCTGCTCGTGGCGAAGAAAACCTCTCCAGTCCCAGAGACGCGGCAGCGCTTATGGCGCTAATTCACCGCTGCGACCTTCCCGTTTCACAGGATGCGTGCGCGAGAATCCGTGCGATCCTGGAGATTCCGAAGCGAGGACCGGTGCGGGAACCGGTTCCGTCCTCTGTCCCGATTGCCTTCAAGCCCGGGGGCATCGAGGGCGTGGCAACCGTCTGGGCGCTCGTCGGGCTCCCGGACCGACCGTATGCTCTTGCTGTGATGACGAACTACGGGACGAACGGGAATGAGGCCGTTCGAGACGTTTCGAGCGCCGCCTACGAGTACTTTTACCGCCTGGCCAGGAGCACGACCTTTGGCGCGCGTGTTCCTCTGGAGGTGATCCGTGAGCACCGCGTGAGGAGGCCGTAACCATCCCCCCACCGACCCCTCCGGACGGTCTGGCGGTCCCCCACCCGACCCGTCACCGCCCGGGCGGTCAGGCGGGCAGTCTACCCCATTGGCGATTGCAGATCGCAAATCTCCAATCTCCAATCTGCAATCCCTCCTCCCTTACCTAGCCCCACTCCGCATTCTCCCGTATTGTAAGGACGTCACGCCACCAGCTTCACCCCACCCCGGAGGTCGTCATGGAACGACGAACGTTTCTGCGTGCGGGGATCGCTGCCGGGCTCCTTGGGACCGGTGGGACCGCCGTCGCCCCGAGGCTTTTTGGCAGTACCTCGTCATCGCGCCTCAACCGGCTCTTCGGGCCCGAGCTCCAACGAGAATCCGTTGGGAATCTCACCTGCCGCGCGGGAAGCGATCATTGACGCGCTGACCGTCGCAAACCGCTACCCCGGGACCACGAGTCGGGAATTCGTGGAGGTTCTGGCCGAGAAGCACGAGGTGAAGCCGGAGAACATCGTGCTCGGCGCCGGGTCGACCGAGGTGCTTCAGATGGCGGTCCAAGCCATGGCGAAGCCGGGTGTGCAGCTCATCATTCCCGATCCGACGTTTGAGGATGTTCCGCGCTACGCGGGACCGTTCGAACTTCCTGTTGAGAGGGTCCCGCTGCTGCCAGACCTGTCCCACGATCTCGATCGGATGAGCGAGCTGGCCAGGCGAGCGACGGGGCCGGTCTTTGTGTACGTCTGCAATCCCAACAATCCCACTGGGACGCTGACGCCAAGTGCGCCGGTCGAAGAGTGGATCGCGGCGGCGCCGGAGCGGGTGTGGTTCGTGGTCGATGAGGCCTACTACGAGTTCGCGGAGAAGGCTGCCGGATACCGGACGGCCCTCGATCTGATCGACACGCATCGCAATGTCATCGTGGTCCGCACATTCTCGAAGATCCACGGGATGGCAGGCATACGGTTGGGCTACGGTCTCGGGCATGCCGACACGATAGCGGAGCTTCGCAAATACCGGTCGGCCAGCAGCGCCAATCAGTTGGTGTTGCATGGGGCGAAGGCCAGCCTTGCGGACAAGGAGTTCCAGGCGCGAAGTCTCGAAGTCAACAGTCACGGGTTAGAGGTGGCGCATGGCGTGCTGGACGAGTTGGGTCTAGAGTATCTACCGAGTCACACGAATTTCTTCATGCACCGTATTAGTGGAGATCTGCGGACGTACATCGGCCGCATGCGAGAGCGGGGCATCCAGGTGGGCCGTCAGTTTCCACCTATGTTGTCCTACAACCGCCTGTCGATTGGCTTGCCGGATGAGATGGAGATCTGGGCTGAAGCGCTGCGGGGATTTCGCACGAAGGGGTGGGTGTAGTAAAAAGCTGCCGGCTGCCAGCTGCCGGCAGACAGCTGACGTAGCCGCGTATGGTAGAGCTCGTAGACAAGCGCGAGCGGTTCCGCGGCGTTATGCTGGGAACGTTGGTGGGGGATGCGCTGGGACTGCCCGCCGAGGGAGTATCTCGGCGGCGGTCACGGCGCATGTTTCGTGGCCGGTGGCGGCACCACTTTCTTTTTCGCCGTGGGATGATGAGCGACGACACCGAACATACGGTGTTCGTCGCTCAGAGTCTCTTGGCACATCCCGATGCCCCAGAGCGCTTCACGCGCCGGCTAGCTTGGTGCCTGAGATTGTGGCTCCTTGGTTTGCCTGCCGGTGTGGGCTTCGCCACGCTCCGCGCAGTGCTTCGCCTGTGGCTCGGCTTTGTTCCCACTCGAAGCGGTGTGCGCTCTGCGGGAAACGGCCCGTCCATGCGGGCAGCGCCGATTGGCGCCTTGTTCGCAACTGATGCGGAACGCATTGACATTTATGTCGATCGCTGTACCCGTATCACGCACACCGATGCGCGAGCGCTCACGGGAGCCAGGGCAGTAGCGTTCCTCGTCGCCTGGTGCGTGCGTGACAACCTTACCCAACGCCCAGATGTCACGGAGATTCTCACGATTCTCAGCTCTGTGGGCTCCCCGCAGGATGACGAGTGGACGACGCTACTCGAACGGTTGGTATCGGCGTGGCGGGAAGACCGCTCCGTTGAGCGATTCGCCGACGAGCTGGGGCTCGTTCGAGGCGTGAGCGGCTACGTGTATCACACAGTGCCCATCGTGATCTACGCGTGGTACAAACATTTTGGGAACTTCGAAGACACGATGTCGGCAGTCTTGAACGCCGGTGGCGATACAGACACGACTGGAGCCATTGCCGGTGCCTTGGCCGGTGCGGTGGTGGGGGAGCAGGGCATCCCAGCCGATTGGGTCGGGGGTGTCGTCGAATGGCCTCGGACTACGAAGATACTCCGCGCCATGGCGGATAGACTGACTGAACATAGTGCGACCCATGCGCCACGCGATCCCGTCGCTTACTTTTGGCCAGCGGTGCCGCTTCGCAACGTGGTGTTCTTGGCTGTCGTGATTCTCCACGGACTCCGGAGACTCCTGCCACCATATTAAAGGAATGTCACCTGTGGCCATCAAACAGCGGTTCCTCAACCCTTGCGTCGAGTTGTCAGTCGAACGCCAATCTATTGCGCGTGGCACGCACCAATCAGACATAGGAGTTTCTTTCCTCTGAGTCGGCTCACTATTTCATCGCTGCGCTTTCACGAGAGAGGTCCAATCGACCTCGTGATCGACGAGGGTGAATGCGTTTGTGTGTCAGGCCCGTCAGGTGCGGGCAAGACACTCTTGCTAAGAGCCGTCGCGGATCTGGATCCACATGAAGGGCGTGTGTCGCTGGACGGTGTGGCATGTGAGCATACGGAGGCGCCCGTGTGGCGGCACCAGGTGGGCATGTTGCCGGCCGAGAGCCAGTGGTGGCATGACACTGTAGGCGCCCACTTCTCGACTACGCACCTCGACCACTTCACCGCGTTGGAGTTTGATGCAGACGTGTTGCACTGGTCTGTGAGCCGGCTGTCGACGGGCGAGAGACAGCGGCTCTCTTTGCTGCGACTCCTGGCCAACCGTTGCAAGGCGCTGTTGCTCGACGAACCCACGGCAAGTCTCGATGCGGAGAATGTGCGACGCGTCGAGCGGCTGATTGCAGCCTACCGCTCAGAGACGGGCGAGGTCAGGAAATCGTGAGTTTCATATCCCTCACGCCCGTGGATCTCTCGCTGGCGGCGCTGCTGGTGCTCGCGCTTGCGGCCTCGAGCGTTCTCTTGCGACTTGGCCTCAGCAAGCAGATCCTCGTGGCGGCGCTCCGCACGACTATTCAACTCCTTCTCATCGGACTCGTCCTGCGAGCCCTGTTTGCCAATGTGCACTTCGGTTGGATCGTGCTCATAGCAG
>JBDHDY010000500.1:0-5091 GCA_039591275.1 Gemmatimonadota bacterium
AGTCCAGGTCTTTGCCTATGACAACAACGGCCAGGTCAAGCCGCAGTTTCTCGAGAGAAGCCTGGAGGAGATTGGAGCCCTCCCCGGCGTGCAGGCGGTGGCGCTCACCACCGATGTACCCTCCGCGGACGATCAGTCTATCGCTTCCATCGAGATCAACGTCCCGTTCACCGTCGATAATCGCGCGACTCCACCGGAGGGAGAGGAGCCCGTCGCTGCCGTCGCCTCCATCTCCGACGACTATCCCCAGGTGATGGGCATCCCCCTCACAAGGGGACGGGCCTTCTCTTCCGTGGACAACTCCGACTCACCGCCGGTCGTGATGATCAACGAGGCCCTGGCCCGGCGCCACTTCCCAGGCCAGGACCCGGTGGGCGAGCGACTGACCATCCGCTTCGTGCAGGTCGTCTCCCGGGAGATCGTGGGAGTGCTGGCCGACGTGCGGCCTCAGGGGTACGAGTCCGAGCCGAGACCCGAGGTCTACTACCCCATATCCCAGATGCCGTCGGCGTCACTCACCTACGTGGTGAAGGCTGGAGTCGACCCCGCTCAGCTCGTGAGGCCCGTGCAGGAAGCTATCTGGGCTGTGGACCCGACCCAGTCCGTCTGGGCCGCCCGGACCATGCCGAATCTCCTTTGGGACTGGACCAAGCAGCGAACGTTCAACATGGCGCTCCTCAGCGCCTTCGCCGTTCTGGCGCTCTCCCTGGCCGCCATCGGGATCTACGGCCTCATGAGCTACACGGTGGAGCGGCGCGTGCCCGAGCTGGGCATCCGGCAGGCCATGGGGGCCAAGTCGGGGGACATCTTCCGGGTGGTGCTGGGCCGGGGGGCGTTGCTGGCGATCTCCGGCGTGGGAATCGGGCTGGCAGGTTCCGTCGCCCTGACCCTCTTCCTCAGAGGGATGCTGTTCTCGGTGGGCCCGTTCGATGCCCCTACCTTTGTGGGACTCTCCGTTGTTGTGATGGGCGTGTCGCTGCTTGCGGCCTTTCTCCCCGCCAGAAGGGCCACGAGGGTGCACCCGGCGGTGGCGCTCAGGGCGGAGTAACGACGACGAAATCGACGAACGGCGAGTTCCAGGCGCACGTTCCGGTGTGAGTCCCGGGCTGAAGCCCGGGCTCGGCGGCCCAGCGAGGCACCCTCTCCCCTCTCTCCCAACTGATGTAGCTTCAGGGCCGGGAGAAGAACGCCGATGCCCACCGACTACGCCAGGGACTATCGCTTCGGCTACAGCCCAGAAGAGCTGGAGCGGCTGGGGAGTCAGCACCGCGTGTGGGCCGATGACAACCGGCGGTTCCTCGAGCGGGCGGGTTTCGACGAGGGCGCGACCGTGGTCGATCTAGGCTGCGGCCCCGGATACACCACGCTCGATCTGGCGCGCGTCGTGGGGCCGAAAGGGCAGGTCATCGCCGTAGATCGCGACGGCGAACGTTCGCTTCCGCTGCTCGAGGAGCGAGCAAAGGAATCAGGTTTCTCCAATGTCGAAACCCGGGTGGCTGACCTCGAGGCCTTTGATCTGCCGGAGGGCAGTGCAGATGGAGTGTACGGTCGCTGGGTGCTGATGTATTTACCCGAAAGAGCTGCAGAAGCACTGGTAGGTCGTGTAGCGAGGTGGCTCAAACCGGGCGGTGCATGCGCTCTAGCAGAGTTGTGCAACTACCGCCACATCCACATCCATCCACCGAGCGCGCATCTGCCCGCCATCGCGGAGGCGTTAATCCAGGCCGTCAAAGGTGAGCGGGACTGCAACGCGGAGATAGGAAATGCGCTCCCCGGGCTGCTCAGCCGCGCCGGCCTAAGCGTAGAGCTCCACGTGGTTACGAAGGCCGTACGGGCCACAACCCCAGAGTGGTGCTGGCCGGACGCCCTCTTCAGGGATCATGGGCCGGCCCTCGTAGATGAAGGCTACCTCACTCGTGAAGTGTTAGACGCATTCTTCGCTGATTGGGATGAACGGTCACAGAATCCCGATGCGGTATTCTTTGGCTCGCCCATGATGGAAGTGGTGGGCCGGCGTTCCTAGATCTCCACCGATTCGCCACGTAATAAAGGAAAGCTCCACCCCCGTCCCCCGCTCCGCACGCACGCTTTCCGGCACTGGTGCCGGACAATGCCGACAAGTAAATTCGGGTTAAGCCTCTACATCCGGAAATCCGGCTGTGAGGGCCCCTGCCGAATGAGCCCAAACCGGCGCTTCCTGCGCCTTACTCTATTGCGGGCGGGATTTGTCTGGACTCCGTCCCCGTCCCGCCCCCCAACCAACGACCGAGGAGAGGAAAGTATGAGCACAACCGAAAGCATTGCCGATAATGGGGTGAACGTTCAGGCCCTGCTTGAGGCACGCGAGGCCTTATCCCAGGCCCCCGAGGCGGCACAGTTCACGTGGCGGGCCAAGAATGAGTGGGTGAAAGGCACGCACAGCAAGTCCACCGTGGAAGGGTTCTTCGGGCTCGGCGAGGAGCAGAAGCACCGCAGCAAGTTCTCGTTCGAGGCAGACCATCCCGAGGTTTTCGCGTCGGAGGACCACGGGGCGACGCCAGTCGAGATGGTGCTGGCGGGCTTGGCCAGTTGCCTTACCGCAGGCATCGCTGCGGTCGCGCAGAATCGCGAGATCCAGCTCCGCTCTGTCACGGCAACCCTCGAAGGTGCCATGGACATTCAGGGGATCCTCGGCATCGACGGCGACGTACGGAATGGGTTCCAGGGCATCAAGGTGTCCTACGACATCGATGCCGATGCAACACCTGATGAGATCAAGGCGGTCGTAGCCCAGTCGCAAAAGCGCTCTGCCGTCTTCGACGTCATCACGAACCCGACGAACGTATCCGTCGAGGTCAACTTACCGAGCTAGCGAGATCAGAGGACGGGATCGAGCCATGCGTAGCATGCCGGCTTGGCCATGAGCCGCTGCCTTGCCGACCGTTCGATCGACCATGTGGTTCTCGAGCGGGGCGAGGTGGCAAACACGTGGAAGACCGAGCGGTGGGATTCGCTGCGCCTGTTGACGCCCAACTGGCAAAGCCGGCTCCCCGGACACGGGTACGTGGGTGACGATCCCGACGGTTTCCGCACGATGCCGGAGACAATCGATTTCATCGAGCAGTATGCCGAAGTGATTTCGGCTCCGGTGCAAACCAACACCGCCGTCACTTCGGTGCGGCGCAGCGACGATGGCTATGTGGTTGCTACCAGCCAGGGTGATTGGGAATGTCGAAGCGTCGTCCTCGCAACTGGAGCCTGCAACCTGGCAAACGTCCCCGGCGTCGCGGCGGCGCTGCCGCCATCTATCGCGAGCGTCACTTCGCTACAGTACCGCAATCCGGACCAGATCGAGCCAGGCGGCGTGCTTGTCGTGGGGGCATCGGCGAGCGGGACCCAGATCGCTGAAGAGATCCACCGCTCGGGCCGCTCCGTCACGCTTTCCGCAGGCGAACATGTACGGGTGCCCCGCACCTACCGGGGCAGAGACATCAAGTGGTGGATGGACGGCGCTGGCGTTCTCGACGAATTCTATACCGATGTGGACAGTATCGACCGCGTTCGCAACGTCCCCTCGCTGCAGCTAGCAGGATCCGACGACCGTCGCAACGTCGACCTCAACGCTCTGACGGACATCGGTGTCAAGCTCGTAGGTCGTCTTGCAGGTGTCGCCGACGGGAAAGCGCAGTTCTCGGGTTCGCTCCCCAACCTGTGCCAGATGGCCGACCTCAAGATGAACCGTTTGCTCGACGCGATTGATCAGTGGTTCGCCGAAAACGTGGGTGATGGCGAAGTAGATCCGCCGCACCGCTTTGAGCCCACGCGAGTCGAGGCGTCGCCACCGCTCGGCATGGACCTCACGAGTGGTGAGATCAAGACGATCGTTTGGGCCACCGGGTACCGACCCGATTACTCATGGCTCGACGTACCGGTTTTCGATCGCAAAGGCCGTCTCCGGCATGACGGCGGTGTAGTCGAGTCACCGGGCATGTACCTCATGGGCATCCCGTTCCTGCGCCGTCGCAAGTCGAGTCTCATCGACGGCGCCGGCGACGATGCCCGTGATCTGAGCGCCCACTTGGCGGCGTACATCGACGGGCGTAACATCGTGCCGAGCGCCCGCTACGAAGTCCCCACGTTGCGCAGCGTCGCATGATGCGTTCCATGTCATCAAACCAGGACTCACCGATCATGCGGAATCGCTACGATGTCATCATCGCGGGAGCACGATGCGCGGGCGCTTCCACGGCAATGCTTCTCGCCCGCCAGGGGTTACGCGTGCTCGTGGTCGACCCCATGCGGCGCGGCAGTGACACGTTGTCGACGCACGCACTCATGCGGGGTGCCGTGCTGCAACTGCACCGCTGGGGCGTGCTCGACGCCATCCGGTCGGCAGGAACGCCAACGATACGAACGACCACATTCCATTACGGCGACGAGGCTATCGAAGTCGCAATCAAGGAGCGAGATGGCGTCGACGGGCTGTACGCCCCGCGTCGCACGGTTATCGACTTGGTACTCCTCGACGCCGCAGAGGATGCCGGTGCCGAAGTGGCCCTTGGCTGTTCCGTCACTGATCTTGTGCGTAGCGATGATGGTCGCGTGTGTGGCGTACGGGTTGCCGGTGTAGACAGGAATGAAATCGATGTAGCGGCCGACATAGTCATCGGAGCCGACGGTCTTCGGTCTATCGGTGCGGCCGTCGGAGCTATCCCAACCAATGACGGCGATACGTGCGTATTCGCATCGCTCCCGCCTGCCCGCTTCGAGAACAATCGAAAGAAGGGGCTGGAAGCGCTGTATCGTGATATTCTGAACGATGTTTCCCCAATGCTGGCCGAAAGAGTCGCCGCTTCGACGATTTCCGGGAAGCTCAGAGGATTCCCCGGAGTGCCTGGGTTCTTGCGACGCGCAGCCGGACCTGGGTGGGCCCTCGTTGGTGACGCGGCCTACTTCAAGGATCCGCTTACCGCGCACGGGATCACCGACGCCCTTCGTGATGCCGAACTCCTGGCTCGGGCCGTGGCAGCGGGTGGTGACGAGGCTCTGGCTCGTTACCAATCGACCCGTGACGAGCTCGTGAAAGGCTTGTTCGACGTCACCGATCGTATC
>JBDHDY010000501.1:0-2873 GCA_039591275.1 Gemmatimonadota bacterium
AGCGTATTACGCCGGGATCATTTGTGAGCGCCAGGCAAAGGCCCTCATCGCCCACGGAACGCTTGGAGCCGGGCCGGTAGCGTATGAGGAGTTCCGAAAAGCGATGGGCTGGTATGAGCGGGCTGAGGAGCTCAGTCCACCGGGCAACGACGACGCAATTTTGCGGTGGAATACCTGCGCCAGGCTCCTCATGCGGCACAAGCACCTCCGTCCACCACCCGGGCCACCGTTGAGAGATTCAACGTCGTACGAGCTCGAGTAGCGCGCCGCCGCATGAGCGGCAAGTGGTTGCACTGCCACGGGCCCACCAATCCTGACAGATGGATCGGCTTATTACTAGCCACGAGGGATGACGAATGGCGAACCCGATTGCTCCGTTTCTCGAGCAGCAGGGCGTCGTGATCCTGGACGGGGGGCTCGCGACCGAGCTCGAAGCAAAGGGATACGACCTCAACGACGATCTCTGGTCGGCCAAGCTACTCATCGAAACGCCGCAGGCTATTCGGCAGGTTCACTTCGACTATCTGTCGGCGGGTGCGGATTGTATCGTGACTGCTAGTTACCAGGCAAGTGCGCGGGGCTTCCAGCGGCGAGGTATACTCGGAGAGGAAGCAACGGACCTCATTCGGCTCTCTGTGCGCTTGGCGGTGGAGGCGCGCAACGAGTTCTGGGGCGAGCAAGAAAGGAGCCCGGGTCGGCTCATGCCCATCGTGGCCGCAAGTGTTGGCCCGTACGGAGCGTTCTTGGCGGACGGATCAGAGTACACCGGTGACTACGATTTGGACCATGACGGGCTGGTGGATTTTCACCGAGACCGCTGGCAGACTCTATGCGACAGTGATGCCGACCTGCTGGCCTGCGAGACCATCCCCTCGCGCTGCGAAGCGCAAGCCCTCGGCGCGCTCCTCAGGGATTCGCCTGACGTCTATGCTTGGTTTAGCTTCAGTTGTCGAGACAAATTACACTTGAGTGATGGAAGTCGACTGGCGGATACTGTCGCGGAAATCGTAAAGATCGATCAAGTGGTGGCAGTGGGCATCAATTGCACGGCACCCAAGTTCGTTTCAGCTCTGATCGCTGAGGTCTCGTCGAGCTGCGACAAGCCGATCATCGTCTATCCGAACTCCGGAGAGGAGTATGATGCTGGCCACAAGCAGTGGCGTGGCACGAGGGACGCTATCGATTTTGCCGAAGCGTCAAGGAAGTGGGTGGGGCAGGGAGCCCGCCTTGTCGGCGGATGCTGTCGCACCGGTCCTCAGCATATTAAGCGAATCCGGCAACGGTTGCTGACCGCTAGCTTCTAGCGGTCAGCCTATCACCGCAGGGTGGGCGCGCAACGCGAGAATGTCTCGGCCCGCCTCATTCCTCAGGCTTCATCCATGTCAGTAGCTCTTCTTTCTCTTCGTTGCTCAGCGTTCGTAGGTGGCGATCCAGGTATGTCTCGATTTGGTCGATCTTGCCATCCGCGATGAGGCGGAGAATCTCAGCTTTGACTGCGTCAAGCTTGCTCATCTCAGCAACTCGCTAATTGTCGCTTCAAAAAAGGCAGCTGCTTTAAGCCTCGGTCGTGCCGAAACTGGTTCAGCCTGGAGGTCCGTCGCTAGCAGCCAATGGCCAAAAGTCAGACCCGTAAGCTAACAGCCAGGAGCCAGCAGCCAACATCGAACATGATTGGCTTCACTCATAATTAGGCGCTCGCGCCCACGCATCCATCACCACATCTTTACACATACGTGACGATACCGGTGGGCGGAGGATCACGACGCATTGGGTGGACGTCGGGTCTCGCCTGTCGGCCAGCCGTTGACGAGGCGACGGCAACTACACTTGGAGGCAACGATGACACCGCTTCGAATCGGGCGCTGGATGGCCCTGTTAGCTGTGGGTACTGTGGCGGGTGGCTGTGGAGGGGCGTCCACGGGAGACAGCTACGATGTGTTGATTCGCCAGGGCACTGTCGTGGATGGATCGGGATCACCGGGTTTTCTGGCGGATATCGGAATTCGCGGAGATAGAATCGTAACGGTTGCCCCGGACGGGATCGGTGAGGCCGAGGCACGAATGGTTTTGGACGCTGAGGGCTTGGTAGTGGCTCCGGGATTCATCGATCACCATGCACACGTGCAGGAGGCGATCTTTAGACGCCCGTTGGCTGAGAACTTTGTTCGCCAAGGCGTGACGACGATCTTGGCGAGCCTGCACGGTGGTGGGCAGCCGTACCCGCTGGATGAGCGAATGGCCGAACTGAACTCCACTGTCAACGTGGGTTTCTTTGCTGGGCACAATTGGACGAAGCGGCAGGTGATGGGGACGGAGAACCGACCGCCGACTGAGACCGAGCTCGAACAGATGAGAGAGTTGATCGGCGAGGCCATGCGGGCTGGTGCCCTAGGGCTTTCGACCGGTCTGCGATACGTCCCAGGGGCGTACTCGGAAACCGAGGAAGTCGTCGAGCTTGCCAAAGTCGCCGCAAGCCACGGCGGCATCTACGTCTCCCACATGCGAGATGAGGGACCTGGAGTCGTCGAGTCGATCGCCGAGTTGATTCGGATTGCCGACGAAGCAGGTATTCCGGTACAAGCCCAGCATCATAAAGCAATGGGAAGCGCACAGTGGGGACTCACTCGCCGGACCATTGCGATGATCGACTCGGCGCGATCTGCTGGCCTGGATGTTTCACTGGATGTGTATCCGTATACGGCGACCAGTACGTCATCCCGCGTGTTGTTCCCGTCGTGGGCGCTTGCCGGTGGGGCCGATTCCCTGGAGGCGAGGCTTAACGATTCAGAGACCCGGGCCCGAATCGAGGCCGGTATTCGTCAGCGTCTCATTGAGGAGCGGGGTGGAGGAGATCTTCGGCGCATTCAATTTGC
>JBDHDY010000502.1:0-4896 GCA_039591275.1 Gemmatimonadota bacterium
CCTGCTCGGATGCGCTGGCGGAGCCGGCGACAGCGACGGCTACGTGCCTCCTCCCGGCGACGCATGGGAGACACGCGCTCCCGAAGAGATGGGGATGGACGCGGCCAAACTCCAGGCGGCCATCGATTACGCAAATGCGCATCTGACGCAGCAGATCCCAGAAGACCCAGGCGTCTATCTCACGGAGCGCTTCCGAGGCATCCCCCACCAGGAGATCGTCGGGCCCACCGCCCTACGCGGCGGGGTGAATGGTATCGTGCTCAAGGGTGGCTATATCGTTGCGGAGTGGGGCGACACCGACCGGGAAGACATGACGTTCTCCGTGACGAAGAGCTATCTCTCCACCGTCGCTGGGTTGGCGTGGGACGACGGCTTGATCAGAGATCTGGACCATCGGATCGGCGATTACGTCACTGACGGTACGTTCGCCTCGGAGCACAACGAGGCGATCACATGGCACAACCTGCTCCAGCAGACGAGCGAGTGGGAGGGAGTCCTGTGGGGCAAGCCCGATATCGCTGACAGGCGCAGGGGCATCGATCGGGAGCTGCAACCGCCCGGCACCTTCTGGGAGTACAACGATGTGCGGGTCAATCTCATGGCGTATTCCCTATTACAGCTCTTCCGTCGCCCGCTCCCCGAAGTGTTGCAGGAACGGATCATGGATCCCATCGGCGCGTCCGCCGATTGGCGGTGGCACGGCTACGAGACATCGTGGACGGAGATCGATGGCGTGCGGATGCAGTCGGTGAGCGGCGGCGGGCATTGGGGCGGAGGCTTCTTCATCGACACGCGCGACCACGCTCGCTTCGGTCTGCTGGCGCTCAGGGACGGGCGCTGGGGGGACAGGCAACTCGTTTCGAGCGAGTGGTTCGACCGGGCGATCACGCCCACAGACATCAAGCCTGACTACGGCTACATGTGGTGGCTCAACACGGGCCGCGAGCTATTTCCCGCGGCGCCAACACGGGCCGCGAGCTATTTCCCGCGGCGCCCGAGACCGCGTTCTTCGCCCTGGGCGCCGGCTCGACCAACGTGATCTACGTCGACCGGGAACACGACATCGTCACTGTCAGCCGCTGGGTGGACGGCGGCGAGCACGTGAATGTGTTTATTCGACTGGTGCTAGAAGCGGCGAGATGATTTCAGATTGTAGAATGCAGACTGGAGATTGCGCCGAGTTCTTGCTCGATGTGGTAGCGATCGGCGAGGGCAGCGGAGAGGCGGTCGAGATCGAGGCGGTCGAGATCGGTCATGTGATTAGCGATTGGCGATCGGCGATTACAGATCGATACAGCCGTGCCCTTCGAGACGCACGCCTTCGGCGTGCCGAGCCCTGAGGAGGAGCCATGGCTCCGTCTCGAAGGGCTCCTCAGGAACACGGCGGGACGAACGGCACTTCAGCGCAGGCAAACCCACGGCGTGAGCCGAACCGTCGTATCGCTCATTGCGATCTGTGTTCATCTGCTGGTTTCTGCGTCATCTGTGGCCCCAATCTGAATTCATCTCTCCTGCTGCACCACGTTGACGACCTGATCGATCAGCAGTCGACCGTTGCCGGTACGCAGCTCGAGGTGCATCTCGCCAGGGCGATTAGGTGTGTACCGTGCGGCAGATCGAAGCCGTCCTTGGCAACGGGTCTCCACGGCACTGGGAACCCGTCTCGCAGGAGGCGCACGACAGTGTTCGGCCTGTTGAGGGTGATGTTCATGAACCGGAGCCGGTACGTCGTCCCTACGTCGAGCGTGATCGGCTCCGGCGGGTTCGCCCCGTTCAGGACCGGGACTTGATCGTCCCTGAACGGTGATTCCCCGAAGAGGAAGACCAGGTCGGTTTCCGGGTTCCACTCCTCGTTCTCGTCGAGCACGACGAAAGCGCCGTAGAGTCCCGACCCCTGCTGGCGAAGGTCGTTGATATGCGTGTGGTACATGAAGCTGCCGGCCCGCGGGGGGGTGATGCGGATCTCGAACGAATCGCCTGGTAGGATGGCAGGTGTTAGACGCTCGGGGTAGCCGCCCACGCCGGCGACGCCGTCGAAATAGCTCTCGATCTCCAGACCGTGCCAGTGTACCTGACTGGGTTCGTCCGTGCGGTTGAAGACCCAAATACTGGTCGGCTCCCCTTTTTGCAGTATGAGCTTCGAGCCCGGCAGCCGCACCGAATCGGGGGCCGGCTCCCGGTCGCCTTCCTGCAACACGTACCCGAACTGTCTCCCGCTCAGCCCGCCCGCGGCCGTATCCGATTGAATAAACAACCGCATCTCGCGACGCTTCGGCTCGTTCGGCACCCATCCTTCAGGCGGGCGAACGTATATCCCCATAACGAGGCCGCCCATGCCTTCCAGCACGTGTTTGTTGGGGTCGTGATGCGGATGCCCGTCGCGAAACATGGGCAGGAAACGCTCCTCCTCGCTCAGCCGCTCCGGCCCCATCGTCGGATTGGAAACCACATGAACGCTCATGTGGCAGTGAAAGATCCACCCACCGGGCCGGTCGGGCGACCATACAATGGCCATGGTCGTACCGGAATGGATGCGCTCGGTCACAGCCATGCGGCGCTCTCGGGGCCAGTACAGCGTGTCCCGCGCGAGGTCACCCCGGGCATCGACGCGAAAATAGAAACCGTGCAAATGCATCGCGTGGGTGTCCCGGGACGAATTGATGATTCGCCAGCGGATCGAGTCCCCCATGGAATGAGTGAGCCGTTCCGTGTACGGCCAGGGGCGACCGTTGATGACGAGAAACTCCCGTCCGAAATCCGGCCTGCCATCCGGGAGACGGCCGTCGAACCACATCCCCATTACCATGATCCGATCATCCGTTGAGGCTCCGGGGGCGTCCACCACGAGCGCGCCAGTGAGCTGGCTGTCTTCGAAAGCCCGGCGGTTGAGCGGAACGTCGCCGATGGCTCCCCCGTAGAAATACGTGCCCTCGACATCAGCAGGGAATCGGACGTCGCGCGTAGCACCCGGGGGCACGCGGAGCGGGCGTAACACATCATCTCGGCGCGAGCCCAGCCCGTGGATGGTGACGGTCGTGTCCAACGGGTTGGTGACCGTCACGTGCACTTCCGTGCCCAAGGGGACCCGGATGAGGGGACCCGGGATGGACGGCGATTCGCCTCGCTCAGCAAACGCCAGAACCTGGCCACCGGGCTGGTCGTCACCCAGGAGGTGCCAACGACCCTCAGTGATCTCGAGCTCGAGTTCCAGCAAGCCGTCGGCCAGCCTTCCTGCCGGCTCGCGGTTATCGTTGAAAGCGATCTTGGTGTCGGAGTCCGCTGATGACCAGCCGATGGGCCCAACAGCCAGCCCGCCGGTCAAAATCGTAAGGCCTGCCAAGCTCTGCGCGAGACGGTTCATTGGGCCTTCCTGGATGGGGGTGAGCGATGATCACGCTGCGGCGAGAATCAGGTCGGGCGGCTAAGGCTGTTAATCTGGGTGAAAATGATCATGAGTCAAGCAACACGGGTCGGATGTCACTCTTCGCCGCCCAGCCAGGCTGGCGGTCTCACTAGTCGGACCCCAGATTTGCACGGGTCCCGTCTATGAGGACGGTTGAGGGTAGTTGATTAACCAAGTTGAACGTCTCACGACAGCCCTGGCCGATCGGTACGTCATCAAGGAGGAGCTTGGTGCCGGTGGGATGGCTACGGTCTACCTGGCACACGACCTCAAGCACGACCGCCACGTGGCGCTCAAGGTCTTGCGGCCCGAGCTTGCCGATGTCATCGGCGCTGAGCGGTTCCTGCAAGAAATCCGCGTTACCGCCAACCTGCACCATCCGCACATCGTGCAGCTATATGATTCCGGTGAGGTCGCTGGGGTTCTCTATTATGTGATGCCGCTGGTTGAGGGTGAGTCACTGCGTGACAAACTCACTCGTGAGAACCAGCTCTCCATCGATGAGGCCCTGGCGATCACCCGCTGGGTGGCTGACGCGCTTGACTACGCTCACCGGCGCAACCTGATCCATCGCGACATCAAGCCCGAGAACATTCTGCTGCAGGAAGGCGCGCCGCTGGTGGCCGATTTCGGCATCGCGCTCGCCGTGAGTCGGGGAGCCGGCGAGCGAATCACCGAGTCCGGTGTGTCGCTAGGGACGCCGTTCTACATGAGTCCGGAGCAGGCGACCGGCGACCGGGAACTCGATGCCCGGAGCGATGTCTACGCGCTGGGTTGTGTGCTGTACGAAATGTTGGCTGGGGATCCGCCCTTCATGGGGTCGAACGTCCAAGCCGTCATTGCAAAGGTCGTCGGCGAGAAACCCGTCAGGCTCAAGACGATTCGTGACACGGTGCCGGACGGCAGATCGATTCGCAACGGCCGCCGCGTTCGCGACGGCGCTGTCGGGAAAAGACATCGTGACTGCTGCACCCACCGCGGCGCGTCAACCCCGCAACAGGTTTTTCGCGATCGCAGCCGTCGTCGTTGCCGTGGTGGCCGCAGGTTCCTATGCGCTCCTTACCTCCAGTAAAGCCGCCCGTAGTGGAGGGCCCGCTTCGGTCCGAGCGAACTTCACTCGGCTGACCGCCGAGCCCGGGGTCGAGTGGTTTCCGAGCCTGTCGCCGGACGGCAAATGGATTGTCTACTCGGGTGAGGTGTCGGGCAATCGGGATATCTATCTCAGAAGCGTGGGGGGACAGAACGCAATCAACCTCACCAGCAGCTCCCCCGCGGACGACGACCAGCCGAGCTTCTCACCCGACGGCGAGCGGATCGCGTTTCGCTCGAGTCGGGACGGTGGCGGGATCTTCGTCATGGGCCGAACGGGCGAGGCGGTAAGGCGAGTGACGCGTGCAGGTTTTAAGCCCACCTGGTCTCCGGATGGTACGCGACTCGCGTTCGTCGATGAGAATGTCGAGTTGAATCCGCAAAACTCGCAGGGTCGTAGTGGG
>JBDHDY010000503.1:0-3186 GCA_039591275.1 Gemmatimonadota bacterium
GCTCACCAATGCGCCGCGGGAAGCGATTTTCGTCGGTAAGGCACTCGCGAATTTGATCTTTGTGGCAGCAGTGGAACTCGTCAGTTTGCCGCTCTTTGTACTGTTTTATGACGTCCCGATCTTTGCGCGACTTCCGGAGCTGCTTGCGGTGACGGCTATGGCGACCGTGGCGTTCGTGGCAGTGGGCACTCTGCTGAGCTCTATGGTGGTTCGCACCCGCTTTGCCGAGCTGATGCTTCCGTTGCTGCTCTTGCCTTTCCTCATCCCACCGATCGTGGGTGCTGTTCAGGTCACCTCCCTCATCCTTGCCGGCCGGCCCTTGAGTGAGATGGCTGGCTGGCTTAAGTTGCTCGCTGCATTCGATATCGCGTTTTGTACCATGACCGTACTCCTTTTCGAAGCGACTCTAGACGAATGATCGGCCGCGAGCGAGCGCTAGGCATCGCGAAGGGTGGGCAGATCGTCACAGCCGTCGCGCTTGTCGCGCTGGCTGGAATCTTCGTGCGCGCTATCGCGTTTACGCCAGTAGAGCGACTGCAGGGGCCCGCACAGAAGATTTTCTACATCCATGTGCCAGCAGCCTGGGGAGCGCTGATCGCGTTCTCCGTTACAGGGATACTCAGCATCGTCTACCTGTGGCTGAAAGACAGGCGGATCGATCTCGTGGCCGCGTCCTCGGCGGAGGTGGGTGTTGCGATGTCGGTTGTGATGCTGACGACCGGGCCGATTTGGGGGAAGGCCGTGTGGGGCACGTGGTGGTCGTGGGACGCCCGGCTCACGTCGACGCTATTCATTTTCTTGCTTTTCGTCGGTTATCTCATCATGCGAGATGCCGTGACGGACCCCGACACGCGCGGCCGCTTTTCGGCAGTGCTCGGGATTTTGGGATTGGTGCTCGTTCCATTCATTCACATCACCGTGTACCTCTTTCGGACGCTCCACCCCGAGCCTATAGTGCTCAAAGCGAGTGCGCCGTCTCTCCCTGGGGAGATGCTGGTGACACTTCTGGCGTCGGTCGCGGTGTTTAACGTACTGTACTTCGGATTCGTGATGCAGCGTTACGCGCTTGGAAGCCTGCGGGAGCTGCGGGAGCAGGAGGTGCACAGTGCCCCCTGACAACGGTGGCTACATGGTCGCCGCTTATGTCATTGCGGCGGTTATCATCGTGGTGTACGCAGTCTCACTGACGATTCGGGTGAGGAAGCTCCGTTGACCCGGCAGTGATGAGGCGCGGATAGGCCAATGTAGTGCACGCCGCTCCGGAGGTCCGGAGCGGCGTTGTTACTTGGGGCTCAGACGCCGGCTAGGCCGCCTTTGCGTGTGATGGAAGCAATAGCTTCGACCACAACAGGCCGGCGCATCCGCCGCCGAGAAGCGGACCGAGCCAATACGCCGCGTGCCCCTGCCACTCTCCAGCGACCACCGCTGGGCCCAGGGCACGGGCCGGGTTAAGCGCCGCCCCAGTCAGTGGGCCTCCAGCCAAAATCGCGAAGACGAGCACCAGCCCAATGCCAAATCCGCCCACTTTGGGTGCCTCGTCAGACACGGCGGTGCCGAACACGGCACTTACGAGAAAGAATGTGAGAATCGCCTCGATTAGGAGGCCGTCGACGAAGCTAACGTCGGCGGCGATTCGGGGAACGCCGTATCCCGTGACCTCTCCGGCCATTGCGGGGAAGAGCAGCATTACGAGGAACGCTGCAACGATGCCTGCGATGAGCTGTGTCGCTACGTAGAGACCGGCGGCTCTGACGTCGATCTTGTTTGCCAGCCACAGCCCGAAGGTGACCGCGGGATTGAGATGGCCGCCCGAAATTCGCATTGTCGCGGTCACCATGATTGC
The DNA here is from genome assembly GCA_039591275.1 of Gemmatimonadota bacterium. Classification (GTDB taxonomy): domain Bacteria; phylum Gemmatimonadota; class Gemmatimonadetes; order Gemmatimonadales; family GWC2-71-9; genus JBDHDY01. The sequence goes on from JBDHDY010000503.1 coordinate 1,844, forward strand.
AAAGACCATCCCATGCGCAAAGGCAATGCCCAGGAGCCCAACGTTGCCCTTGGCTTGGTCGGTGACTATTGCGCCTGCGCCAACGAAGACCAGTCCGAAGGTGCCGATGAACTCCGCAGTCAGAGGTCGGAGCATTGCTTTCATGAAAGGCTCTCCCGTGTGGTGCGTACATAGTGCGCGCAGCGACTCTGCGACGTCAGATCAGGTTTGAGTTCCACCCGCTGCTGTATTCGGTGAACCTGAACTCCCTGGCACCGGCGTTCTACTGGGTTGCCATGATTCCTATGCGTCGCGCGTCGTAGTGTACGCGCTGCGATAATGGACGAGGGGCGGACGCTCGAAGACCTCACCCCCCGATACCTTGCCGATGAAGATGGTATGATCACCGACCTCGTGCTGGCCCCACGGCGCGCAGATTACCTGTGCTACTACGCCGTTCAGAAGTGGCAGGCCCGTCGGCCCCTCCGCATAGGGAACGCCGGCGAATGGATCGGCGAGTTTGCTCGCAAACCGATCTGAGAGGGCCTGCTGATCGTGTGCAAGGATGTTCAGGGCGAATCCCCGCCCCGCCAGGATGGCGCTGTGCAGCCTCGCCGCCTTGCTGACACAAACCAAGAGAAGGGGGGGATCGAGGGATGCGGCGGCCACGGCGGATGCTGTCATACCCGCGCAGCGCCCATCCTCATCTAGCGTCGTCACTACTGTGACTCCGGTCGCGAAGCGGCCGAGAAGCTGGCGAAAGTCGGCTGCATCGGTCGATCTCGAAAGGTTGCGCATTTCACTCACGAAAAACACTCCTGCGGCGGCCGCTTCGGCGGCCGTTTACCGACGCTATGCGCACATCAACGCGCTCACAGCCCCGGCGGCGGCTCCGACTCCGGCCCCAGCCAGATTGACGAGATCGTTCGTCACCCAGCGCTTGCCGCGGGTGAGCGCGGCCCCGCGTCCACAGCGGTGGATCGGTTGCTCAGTCTCGACCTCACACGCCTCGCATAGGTAAATCCCCTGAACTGTGGCGCCTGCTACGATAGCCGGATTCGGTTGCCCTACGGCGGCCCCCATCGCGGCAATCGTCGCTGCTCCTGCCAAGCCGCCAACGGTGCCCAGGGCGGTGACGGCGCCGGAAGCTCCCCTCCCCGCGGGGCGCCCCGAGGTGATCAAACGAGGGGGCTCGAGGGAATGCGCGCCGATCTCAGTGGCCCAGGTATCCGCCTGCGCGGCGGCTAGCGCTCCAAGGAAAACCGCGCCTCCAAAACACTTCGCCAGCTAAATCGCCAGAGCCCCCAGGCCTGCCCACGTTCCGTTGGCGAGGACCTGCAAGCTATCCCTTCTACTTCCCTTCT
>JBDHDY010000504.1:0-4693 GCA_039591275.1 Gemmatimonadota bacterium
AGAGCTCGCTGCCGAGGGGGCAAGTTTGATCATTTGTGCCCGGGGCGAGGATGCGCTCGAGGCGACGCGTGCGGCCATCGAAGGCGAGTGCGGAGGGCGCGTGGTTGCCGTGCCGGCGGATCTCTCGCAACCCGATCAGCTATTGAAGGTTGTGGACGCCGGGATCAATGAGTTTGGCGGAATAGACATACTTGTCACCAATACCGGCGGACCCCCAGCAGGGCCGTTTGAGAGTCATTCCCCCGAAGCCTGGCGAGAGGCTGTCGTCCAGAACTTGGAGAGCGTTCTCAATCTCACCAGGGCGGTGTTACCGGGAATGAAGGAGCGTCGTTGGGGTCGGATCATCAACGTCACATCGATTGCGGTCAAACAGCCGGTGGACAGCCTCATACTATCCAACAGTGTGCGTGCTGCTGTGACGGGCTTCGCCCGCACGCTGGCCAATGAAGTGGCGGCTTTCGGAATCACCGTCAACAACGTTCTTCCGGGATACACTCGCACACAGCGGGTGGAGGAGCTAGCGGAGCGCATTGCCGAAGCGCAGGGAATCACCGCAAAGGAGGCGGTTGGGAAATGGGAAGCGGAGATCCCCATGGGCCGAATTGGCAAGCCCAGGGAGTTTGCGGCCATGGTCGCCTTCCTGGCCTCCGACCGGGCCAGTTACATTACCGGCACGTCGATCCCGGTCGACGGTGGCTGGATCCGGTCTCTTCTCTAGGAGCAGACATGTCAACGCACCTCACTGAAGCCGAGTGGATTTGGCACAATGGCGAGTTCATCCATTGGGATGAGGCCCGCGTGCATATCCTGAGCCTCGCGGTTCAGTTTGGATCGTCGATTTTCGAAGGGGTCCGCTGTTACAAGACCTCGGAAGGTCCGGCCATCTTTCGGCTCGGCGATCACCTCAGACGCCTGGAAGATTCGTGTCGGGTCTACCGCATCGATGTTCCGTATAAGCGGAAGGAGATGACGGCGGCATGCGCGGCGATCGTAGAGAAGAACGGCCTCGAGGACTGTTACATCCGCCCGATGGTGTTGCGCGGCTACGGAGCGGCCGGGATGAACCCCGTGGGAAGCCCGACCGAGACTTACATCGCATCCTGGCCGTGGGGAGCCTACTTGGGTGACGACGCGTTAGAGCAAGGAGTTGACGTGTGCGTCGCCAGTTGGCAGCGTCCCGAGCCCAACACGTTTCCTTCTGCAGCCAAAGCAGCAGGTCATTATACCAACGCACAGCTCATCAAGATGGAGGCCGTCGCCAACGGGTACGTCGAAGCCATTGCACTCGGTCCCGGTGGCATTGTGAGTGAGGGAAGCGGCCAGAATCTGTTCATGGTACGGGACGGAGTTCTCATTACGCCCGCTATCGATGGCACTTCCCTGGTTGGCATTACTCGGGACACCATCATGACCCTGGCTCGGGAGAGGGGAATCGAGGTGCGCGAGCAGTCAGTGCCCCGGGAGATGCTGTACGCTGCCGACGAGCTATTCTTCACAGGCACCGCATCGGAGGTGACGCCGATCCGCAGCGTTGACAAGATCACAATTGGCAGCGGACGCTGCGGCGAGATGACCCGCACACTCCAACAGCGCTTTCTGCAGGTCGTTCGCGGAGAGGTGCCTGACACCTACGATTGGCTCACCACCGTCAAGAGTTCCACGGCTATGGCGACGAGCTGAAATATATCCAGCACAGTCATGCGCCTTCCGCCCGTGCCACTCGGGCCACGTGACTGTCTACCGATGGGATGACGATGTGACGAAGAAACTGGTGGTGATCACTGTTCTCGCCACGGTCGCCGCGCCTCACGCGCATTCGCAGAGCGTGGGCAATTCACCGATCATTTTGGAGTTGCCGGCAAGCACGCGGGCGCTCGCCCTCGGCAATGCGTTCGTGCTATCCGAGAGAGATCCGGATGCCCTGTTCTATAACCCGGCCGTACTGGATCGAGCCCAGGGCATGAGTCTCGGCGTTCAGCGCTACGGCTCCGGCGCCACGTTGGGAATGATGTCGGCGGCGCGGGAGTGGTCGTCCGGGAGATTGGCTGTCGGGGTTCAGTTTCTGACTCACCGGCCGTCGACGTTGGACGCAGGCGCCGTTGCCGCGGACGAAGAGGCGCTCCTGACATCCGGGGTCTTTGGCGCCTCGGAGCTTGTCGCGGTCGTCGGCTATGGGAGATCCATCAATGGGACGCGCGTCGGTGTCGCTGCTAAGTTCGTAGAACAGCGCCTTGGCGGAACGCGAGACGCAACAATCGCTGCGGATATTGGCATCGCGCGGGAGATCAAATCGGTGATGTTGGGGCTTTCGATCCAGAACTTGGGCCCCGACCTCGAGGCCGGCGGGGGAACGGGCGATCTGCCGTTACCCTACCGGGTGACGCTCGGTGCCTCCCTGCGCAGTCAGCCGGTTGGGCCGTTCGACCTAGTGAGCACTGCCTCTGTGGCGAGGCGCCGCGACGGCGAGATCATCCCCGCCGGAGGGGTGGAGTTGTCCTGGTGGCCTGTCGTCGGACGAACGTTCGTCGCGCGGGTCGGCGTGAGGCGAGTGCCGGACGTGGGAACTCAACCCGTTACGTTCGGAGGGGCTTTCATCGGTGATAACATCACCGTGGAGTACGCCTACCAGGGGTTTGACGCCCCAGGTACCGCCCACCGGTTCGGATTCCGGTGGCGGTGAGATGAGTGAGAAGTAAGAGGTGCGAAGTGAGAAGGCCGCCCCGCCCCATTCGGAGCCACAGATACACGCACCTATGAAGCGGCTGGCGTCAAGGGGCGCACGTCGGCCTCCCGATGATGCGGAGCGTCATCGGGGGTGGCGGTGCCAAGGTGTTCAGCCAGGTGCGTGTGCATCTTTGTCTTTCTTGTTGGACGTTCGCCGGTGATACGTCGTGAGTTTACCGTGGACTCAAGCACCTATGCGAGGTCAGACTGCCCTCAGTATCAGTGTATGCGAGCGGGACGACTCAATCAGATTATTTGGTCGTAGTCGTACTACATGCGTGTATAGGAGCTCGTCCCTGATCGTCCGTTATCGGTCGGCCGGCGTCGTGCCAGCATTGGCCGGTTTGGAGCATGTGATAGATGATCCGCGCCAGTTTGCGTGCCGCCGCAACACGGGCCGTGGGCCAGCCGACCCGGGCTTTGAGGCTCTGGTAGTATTGGGTCAGCGCGCTGTCGGGCGCTTTGGCGACGTGCTTGGGCATCGCCGAGACCAATGCCCAGCGCACCCACCGATTGGCGCTCGCGGGAATGCGCCCGTGCCGGGTGTGGCCACCGCTGCTGCGGGTGATGGGTGCCAGGCCAGCATACGACACGAAGTGGCGGCACGTCGGAAACCGCACGAGCGGCAAGAGCTCTTGCGTCAACAGCAGGCCCCAGAACGGGCCGATGCCCGGAACGGTGCACAGCAGTTGTACCTCGGGCAGTGCGGCGCCTTCGGCGATGATCTGCCGATCGAGGGCGCGGATCTGGCACGTCAGCAGGTCGATCAGCTCGAAGTGCATGGTCACGAGTCGCTGTTGTTCGGGTGCCAGGCGGTGCCACGCATCCGTCCGCAGCCACGCCCGGGCGGCCTGGCGCAGCAAGCGCTCGCGCGGCAACACGAGGCGACTCTGGTGGAGCTGCGCGTGGATCCGATTGGCGAGCGCCGTGCGCTGCCGCACGAGCTGGGCCCGATGCCGCACCAAGCGGACCCGCTCCCGCTGCAGGGGCGGCTTCGGGTACGCTTCGGGGATCAACCCCGCGAGCAGCATCCGCGCCAACAAGGCGGCGTCGACCGCATCGGTCTTCTGCGCCGCCTGCGCGATGGCGCGCAACTCCTTGGCATGGGCGAGATGAAACCCGATCCCCGCCGGCACCACGACGTCGTGGATCCACGGCCAGAAGCTGCACGCCTCGACCACCACCTCGAGCGGGCGATACGGGGCGAGCACCGCCAGCAGCTCCGCGGCGTCCTGGGTCGGCACACTGGCCTCACACACCTTCACCCCGCTCTTGTCAACGATGGCGATGGCGAGATATCGTGCATGAGCATCAATCCCTCCGTAATACATGGGTGGCCTCCTGTGTTGCGGGCGCCGATACACCCGCGTTTGACTGAACGCCAACAGGGTAGCGTTCGCGGCACAGCGAGGCCAGCCGCTTTCATAAGATCAGATAAATGCGTGATTTGGGTTTCCCCACCCAACCCCACCAGGACAGTCTGGGGCCATGTGAACAACCATCGTGGTGGTGTGGGGTGAACAAAAAAAGGCTGGGGGTTGGGTGGTGGATCTTGCGTCCATCTGCGTTTATCTGTGGCTCTAACTGGTTGGGGGCGGTGGGGCCTTCTCCCTTCTCCCTTCTCCCTTCTCCCTCGCCCTACCGCCCCCCTGCCCCCGATACGCGGGTGAACGCCGGATCCATTCGCGAGAAGCCGATGTCGTCGAGCACCACGGTACCTGCGTACGCCCGGTCGAAGACGAAGCGAATCGAGCGAAGCGCGGTTAGGTCGAATTGTGGGACTGCCCGGATGAAGTCACCGAGCAACACGGAATAACTTTGCAACACCACTTCGTAGTTTCTATCGAAGCGGTTTTTCTCGATATCCTTGCGCCGCAGGATACTGATCTCCAGAGGACGCCGCACCGGTCCATAGCGACTGAGCGGAACGCTGGCCGTCACGCCGTTGGCGTCGACCAACTCTATTGAA
>JBDHDY010000505.1:0-4517 GCA_039591275.1 Gemmatimonadota bacterium
CGATCTTGATAACGGACACGACTACGGCCGCTGCACGTTGGCGACGAACCCGAAGCTCTCGTATGATGAGACCATCGAGGTGTACGATGAGGACGGCGAACTGGTGCGAACCGGTGAGTGGGTCTTCGAGGTGCAGGTTCTGTCCGCAAATCAGCGTCGTATCAACACCGGTGAAGTGAAGGTGATGATCGACACTGAGACCATGACACAGGTCGAGAAGCCCGTGTTCAAGAACGAAACCCGCGTGATGGTTGTGGCGACGGCTGCCACCCCCATTGCCGGGAGCCGAAAGCTGCCCTTTCCTATCGAGGAGATCAAGCGTGAGTTGGCGGTACGGAAGTCGTCCGACCGACGCACGGGCAAGATCAAGCCGGAGAGCAAGGGCAAGACCATCAAGGCCGGCGACGGCGATATCCTCACAGATTCGCACTTCGGCAGCCTTGATTCGGGCGAGATGTTCCGCTGGGGCAACCCAACCGCGGAGATCGTCGTTCCCGAGACGCCGCAGCGCGCTGCCATCATGGCGGCATTCGCAGAGGCCTTCGCTGACAGTGCCCCTTCCGAGGGGGATTTGGAAGCGTTCAAGGTCGAGCACGATCTGGACTAGACCCCAGGTCACTTCCCCAGGACCCCGTTTCAATGTGAAGCGGGGTCCTGTTCTGCCCCCGTCGGGTGACCCGGTTCGCTGAGTTTCAGAGCCTCGCGAATCGGTTGGGTTCAAATCCCAAGGAGGGCGCCACTGCATGAAGCAGTGAAAAAAGCACGGCTTTCCAGCCGTTTGAAAGGGCCACATGGCAACACACCAGGGTGCGTACACGCCCCCCGGTGGGCCACGGAAGAATCGGATTCGACCACCTGCCACTACACATGGTGGTGGACGGATTATGATGCAACACGGATTCCCTTACATTCTCTTTGGTGGGGATGCGGGAAAAATCATCATTCCGAGTTACTTCCTTCATCCACGATTCGGAATTCTCGAAACTGTGGATGCCCACTGGACGGGTTCGGCCTGGAAAATCGCTTTAGCGAAGCGGGCCGAGAAGTGTTCTGACTGTCATGGGGAAGATTGCTCGCTCTGTAAGGGAGCCGGGGAGTTCTATATTCCTGCTGGAGATACCATTCAGGATTATTGCGCTCGACCCGGAGAAGAACCCGGAGGAGCGGGGCGAGTCTGCCCCAAGTGTCAGGCAAAGAAGTGCCTTACCTGTAAGGGTAAGGGTGAAACTGTCCCCATCGTTTGGATTCTGCACAAGAAGCTGAAGCCACGTGGGAGACCTACGACCATCAGACCCGGCAATACAAACCGGGCCAAAATCCGGCTCATCAGCCGGCAGTAGAGCAAGGGAAACCTCGGATTTATTCCGGGGTTTCTTTTTGTCCGCTGACTGACTTATGAATCTACGGGAGTGACCCGAGCGCCGCTCGCGTTGGTCTCCGGCAGATTCGCTACAAAAACATGGGGGCGGGCTTCATTTGCGACTCCGGTCGCGTTGGCCTCCCCCGATTCGCTTTCTTTTCAATCCGCTCACCCCGAGGGGCTCAGGCAAATGACCATGCAAATCACAGCACAAGAACAGGAGATGGTCGATGTGGTCCGCAAGGATCCGAAGATTGGTCGCGGCACGTGTTCCACTGTTGACGAGTGCTACACCGACGCTGAGATCGTGGAGGTTATCCGCGACGAAAAGATCGCGTCGGCTGACGCTTTGCTGACTTCCCTGTACTCGATGGAAAACATCTGGCGCGACCAGGCCGACGACGCTCTCGCCGCAGGCGGTGAGGAGCAAATCTGGGGCCAGGTGACGCGCGAGTCGGATGAGAATCGCGAGCAGCTTGACGACATGTTCAAGGGATACGCGGAGCCATGAGCGAGCAAATGCATGAGGCAGCGCATTTGCTGCTGAAGATTGGCCCGCATGGATGCTCACGAGAGACGCTTGAACGCGCGGAGCGCCGCCTGGTGTTCGATGGCGGGTGGGCCACGTTTTCGAAGAAGCGTTTGCATACGATTGTCCTCACCGAGACGGGGCGCGGCCTCTATAAAACGGTCAAACAGGAAGCGAAAAATGACTGACGCGGCACGACCTATCATCATCTACGCTTTTGAGCCAAACGGGCCGAACGGCGTGGGCGGGCATGAATGGCAGTTTATTGAGGAGGAGGGAACGCTCTCGGAATTTCTGGGTTGGGTTAGCGAGCAATTGCGCAAACAGGCGCTCGACAAGCCCGAGGATGGCGGCCTGTACAACCGACATTACGTCATGTATGGGTTGGCGGATTCCCACCTGAAGAATGAAGAGATCGGCAGGATTTTGGATGCTGATTCCCCATGGCTGAGCGTGAACTATCAAGAGACCATCTACACAGTCTCGTCACGCAAATCAAAAGGAGTTGAGGGAGATGGAGTCTGACCTGGATCTCGTAAAAATCAACAAGACCGCCACGCGTGTGCAGGAGCTTTGCCGCTCCATTGAGGAGACCAAGGAAAATCTTGAGCTTCTCGCGCTACCCGAAGGTTCTATTCAGCTTCGCGCCCGGCTTTTAGGGCTGGAGGGCGGGTCAACCGTGCATCTAGCCCTGGGTCCAGAGCACAGGGAGTGGGTGATTCAACGCCTACGGCAGAGGGTGCTAGACTTCGAAAACGAGTTGAAGGAAATCGTAGAGTTCGTCTATTAGGAGGAGAGTTCAACCATGCATCGCATCAGCAACCTCATCGTGGCCCTTGTGTGTACGGGCTGTTTCTCAGACGCCCCGTCATCCGCAACCTCCGGGGCAACGGACGGCGCGGATACCGACAGCGACTCCTCCGGGAGCACCACCGTCGGGACCTCTGGGGATTCAACGTCTACAACGACACAGAACCGGCGGGACCAGCGGTGGCCAAAGTTCTGACGGGGGCTCTAGCGGCTCGTCAACAGGAGAAACCAGCGAAACATCCGGAAGCACAGGTGGCGCAGGCAGCACATCTGGCGCGGGTTCCACCGGAGGCGCAGGGCCCCAGTGGTCAGAATGTATTGATTCAACAGTGAACATGGCGAATATCAATTGCGATGCTCGCTGTGGCGCAATTGGATTGGGCTGTGTGGAGCAGTGTGGACCCAATAATGATGCTGGTATTGAGGCGTCATGGGATAGTCCGACTTGCGACCCGCCGTATACGAATCACGATCTGTGCGATCAGAATGTTATTGGCTTCATCCGGTGTTGTTGCGTGTGACACGCCGGTTTGTCATGATGATGGTTTTTCATTTGGGCCTGGATTGAGGTTAGAACTTATGCCCATGCCCACACAGATTCTCGACAATATGTACTGGTCCGGCTTCTGCGATGCCACCATCCGCCAAGCCGCCACCACAGACTTCGCCACCGGCGGTGAAAAACGCTTGGCCTGGCTCAGACCTCACGCCGAAACGTGCCGCACATGCAGGCGCGCTTCTATCTTCAAAGCATTGGAATTGCGCGTTGCTCAAAAGATGGGGCCAGAGGCAATCATCGCATTTCAACTCGGAGATCGTTCCCTCGCCGAACGCCCAGGTTACAATACCCACCTCAAAACCGTTATTGATGCGGCAATCCGCGACGGACTTATTATCCAGTCGGATATAGATTGGATGACTGAAACGGTATTGCGCCATGGGATACCATGGCCCGGACATGAGAACACCCGCTAGGGACAGTCCCGTGAAGGCCGGGACCGAGGTAAAAGCCTCGCTCCGCTAAAGGGTTCTAACCCCTGAATGATAATGTAGCCGCTTTTGCTGCTACTAGGATCGATAAAACTACCCCTGCTACAACAGGAACGGGTCATAATCGATCGCCCTTGTAGGGGAAACAGTGATGGATTTTCGCTGGTTCAGGAACGTAGAAGAGGGTGGCGTGGTAGCGCGCGTCATCTGAAACAAAATGCCCACCCGCTCGGCTGACTCGGCCGTTAGGCTACGTCCAGAGTAGTGTGACACGTCCCCCGCTTGGCTTCGGCTAGGCGGGGGATTTTTTGTGTGAATCCCATAAAGGAGGGAGTCATGCGCTAGGCTTAAAAACCCTGATCTGCTTTGAAGGATGAAAAAAGTTCTCGCCCGGCCCCACAGGGGGTCGGGCTTTTTCCAGTTGAGAATCAAATGGCATACGAGACAAAAGCACAGTCGGCTGTGTACATGGTCTTGACCCTGATCTTTGCAATCGGCGCCTTCTACACCATCGGGGCGAACATTCACGCGCTGATAGTCTGCGCCCCGCAAGCCGGAAAGTGGATGCCGTGGACAGGCACCATCTGCTACGGCGAAAAGGAATAACCATGACAAAGGTTCGCATTACAATCGACATCACCTACAACGGTGATGAGCCCGACCACTCAACGCTGCTGGACACGTTTCAGGACCTTCCCATCATGGAGGATATGCTGTCCCCAGATGGCCAGGAGGTTGTGGAACACGTTGTCAGCGTGGAGACTCCGGCCGAGGTGAAGCCTGGGACTCAAAGCCTCCACGGCCGCCTCGTAGACCGATTGCAAAAGG
>JBDHDY010000506.1:0-2860 GCA_039591275.1 Gemmatimonadota bacterium
CCTCTTCGATGATCGCGGCACGCTCCTCGTAGTGCTCGCGAGCCGCCTTCGCGCGCTTGCCGGTGAGCGCCTCCCAGATTGGCGGGTGCGGGTACCAGGGGGTCGTGCGCGCCACTACAACACCTCTCGCGTCAAGAGCCCCAGGAACGACACCCGCGCCATCAGGGGTACGTTCTTCTCGAAAGACTGCCAGGTGGCGCGCAGTTCATCAATGCGCGCGCACGCGACTTCTGCGTAGAAGCCTTGCCTCGTGGGAACCACTATCGGTCGACCGAACTGATAGCCGGGGAGTTGCGGTATCTCTGCCTCGATCTCTTCGCCGCGATCAAGCATCCAGTCGAGCGCGACTGCTGCCGACTCCAGGTCGTTGACCTCGATCGGGCAGTCCCCGTCCTTCGCCTTTTGCCGTATATCGGGGTAGAGGATCTGGATCCGGAGAGTCACCCAGTCCTCAAAGGCAAAGTTCCTGCCCGTTGACAGAAGCGACCCATGGTAGTCGCCGTATGGCTTGTCTCCCATCACAGGGCGGACGCGAAAGTGGTCGAGCAGTACGTCCTCTTCGTCGCGTGTCGTATACGGAATGCGAAGACCAAGCGCCCTAACTATAGACGGCCCCCCTGGACCAAGCTGCCCGGCAATCTGGAGGTTGCTCAACTCCGCGTCTCCGACATGCGCGTTGCCAAATAGCCGTGTGACGCCCCTCTCCATGCCGTCGAACACCATCGTGTCGTACCAGACTGCGGCTAGGGTTTCTCTCACGCCGCGGAGTTGCGCCATCAGAACGTCCCGCCCACGAAGCTGTTGACGTAGTACGGCCCCTCGTCCCACAGGACGACGTGATAGAGGTTGCCGGTTCGGAACACGGCGTACTTCTCAGCCGGCGCAAAGGCAAGAGCTGCCGATGCGCCATTGCGCCGACTGTTCGGCGGCGGCGCATAGGTGTTCTCTTCGGCCTTCGTGAAGTGCGAGGGCAGGTCCCTCGAACTTTTGCGAGTCTCAAGCACTGTCGTCCTCCAAACGTTGGGTGGTCACGCGGCTTCGGGTTCGTCTGTCTCTTCTTCGTCGTCCTCGGGCTCGTCGTCTTCAAGCTCGGACTCGGCGAGCTCGTCGCCAGTTAGCTGCGCCATGGCTTCGCGGGCTGCCTGCAAGGACTCGGCGGCGGCGCGCAGTTCGGTCTCGGCGATCTCAATCGCCTCCATGCGACCCTCGCCGTCGATGTCCTCCTCGGGGGCTTCGATGAATAGCTCGAGGCAGCCGGCAATGTTGTCGGTGGCCTCGTTGCTGCGGTAGCGGGCTGAAGCCAGCCGCGCCATGACAAAGTCTCTGGTGCTCATCATCTTCCTCCGATTGACGTCGGCACCCCTCGGGGCCCGTTGGCTTTGCGAACCGAAATAAGAGTGGTGGGCTCGACCTTCACCACCTCCATATGGCGACCGCAGCCTCCCTGGGCGGGCTGGTCGCACTCAACGGTCATGCCGTTTTCGTAGCGGCCGAGGCCCGACTCGAACGCGATCTCCTTGAAGTTGTTCTTGTGGCCGCACCACGGGCAGCGCACTTCGTGTTCGCGCGAGGTCAGCCACTTTTGTGTGGCAGCCATTAGTGCGTCCCCGGTGTGACGATGCGTGACGGCTGGAGGATCTCGGTCTCCTCGTCCGTCATCTCCACGGCAATGCGCTGGATGGCGTCGGCTGCGAAGTACTGATTGATCATGACCGCGTTGCCAGTCGGTCGGTTGTCGGGGCCAATCTCTTCGACGACGCTGCCGAACGCGTAGGTGCCGTCGATCGGCCCCTTCTTGACCGCGCCAGCCTGGGCCTGGCCGCCGGGCTGGAACATAATTTGGCACTTCACAACGTTGTGCTCGGCCTCGGCGAGGAGCTTGTCGAGGAGCAGCTTCATCGGGCTGGTCATTTCTTCCGTTCCTTCCTTGCGAAAAATGCGTCTAGGGCTTCATGGACTAGATCGGTGACGGTCACCCGCTCACCGCGTTTCTCGGTTTCGTTGACGGAGCGTGCCTTCAGCTCCTGCCACAGTTCCTTGCGGATCAGCATATGGGCGTTGTGGACCTGGTCGCTCATACGCTCTCCAGCACCTCGCGGAAGAGTTTGCCGACAACGTCGTAGGAGAACGACTGCTTGAGGGTGCGCTCGTCGAAGTGAGCCGCCGAGTCGGAACTGGTCGTGTGGTCCTGGTGCGCACGGGCCTCGTAGGCCTCGCGCATGAGGACTTTGAGAGCCGCAACATCGGGCTGAAACCACATCTGGGTCGCGTCGATGCCGTTGGGCTCGATGCGTTTGATGACCTTGCCGGTCTTCTTCTTCTTGCCGATCTTGATCGTCTTCCGCTGGGTCTGCGGGGCGGCCAGCGCCGGCGTCATCGTTCCTCCGTACACACGGTGGAAGCCGTTGAGCAGCTCGATGTAGTCGCGGTGGCCGCCGAAGTCGGGGCTGATGGTCGCGTTGCCGACCAGGCATGCTTCGAAGAGGCCCAGGTTCCAGGCCTCGCCGCGGCTGGTCGACACGTAGCAGTGGGACGCACGGTGGGCCTCGCGCATCATCTCCTGGCTCACACGCTTGCCATCGACAATGCGGAGCGGCGGAAGCTTCTCGGGGTTGAGGTTCGAGTACTGATACAGCGCTGCGACGGAGTCGTGGTTCCCCGCCGGCGTAATGATGCCGAGCATGACCTCGTCGTCGCTGGTGAACTCCGAGATGTATGCCAGGACCAGGTCGGTGAAGTTCTTGCGGTCGGCCCAGACGCCGATGGCGTAGAAGTTGTAGTAGTCCTCGTGGCGGCGCTCGATCACAGAGTCGCGCCACACAGCGTCGCACCAGAAGTCCGGGTCGAAGCAGTGGGGGAC
>JBDHDY010000507.1:0-2855 GCA_039591275.1 Gemmatimonadota bacterium
GTCAACCGCGCATCTACCGGCCCGAAGGCGAGTCGCGCATACCCGACAGCCGCGCCAGAGCCGCCTGTGCCTCATCGACGAGGTGCTGGTGCGCCTCGACCGGCATGTCGTACCGCTCGAGGAATTCCTCGAAGGATCGCTTTGCGAATTCCGAATTACCACGAGCCTCTTCAATCCTTCCACGCTGCAAAAAGGCGAGGCCCGCCAGCGCCGCGTCGGCCATGCGGCCGATTTCCGGTTCCCATCTTGACTCGGGCCAGGTAAGCAGCCACGTAGCCTCTGTCGTGTCACCAACCTCGATCAGCCAATCCACCGCAGCGAAGCGGTTCAACGACGTCAAATACGGGTGCTCCCGGCGGAGTCGCCGGCGAGACGGCGACTCAGGGAGCGCAAGACTCTCGGCAATCTCTCGCTCGAGAGATGCCATGGTGCTCGCTGCGGATGACCGCCTGCCACCGAGTTGAGCGCCGAACGCGTCGAGCGAACGGATGAGCCAAGGTGAGAACTCGGAGCCACTCGTCTCGACTTCACGTCGCGCGGCTCTCACGGCCTCGAGGTCCCCTTGGGTTGTGGCGAAGATGCCGTCCAGCCAGGCCACCTCCGCGCTGGCCGCGGCCCCCAACCTTCGTGCACCGCGAGTCGCCGGTCCGCGCCACTCCGATGGGATCCCGGAATCGACCGCCCCCAACCACGATCCCACGACCGCAAGGCGGTAACGGTCTATCGCCCCGTAGTCACGGTTTCCCGCGGTCACCGCAAACAGATCCACCGTGGCCATCGCCGAATCCCACGCGCCACGCGCTGCCCAAGCGATGGCCGAGCCCAGTCGATATGTGGGCGCTCGCGTAGGCGACACGATCCGATCGAGCACCTTTTGATTGAGGATAAGTTGAGCCTGGGGAAGTCCTTGGAAAGCTGTGTTCGCAGCAACCAACGTATCGCGCGTGGTTTGATCTCGAGCAACGACCTGCGCGATACTGTCGGCAAGTCGCTGCACGGCCGCGGAGTCACCGCGCAGCCACTCGAGCGCCAGTGCAGCCCTTGCGGCACTGGTGGGAAAATCCACGGACGTAGCATCGATTACTTGTTGAAGACCGACGGTATCGCGACGAAACTGGTAAAGGGCCTGCAAGTGATTGAAAACTGGCGCCAACGCCGGGTTGAGGGCCACCGTACGCTCAAAAGCGGCAACGGCGTCTGCCGTCGTATATCCCGCCATTCCTCCCCAGTGATAGATCCAGTCGCCGAAGTCCATCCACGCCGGCCAGTAATCGGGAAACCGCTGCGTGAGTTCCCGCAACCGAGTCATCCGGTCGCTGAGCGAGGTCGTCATGTCGGCTTCGATGTGGAGGCGCACCCGCTCCGGTAACTCGAAGCGGTGATCTTGAAAGGCAGCCACCACTGAACTATCAACAGGTCGGCTGTTCCACGTCCGCGCATCCCAGTAGCGCTTGTACGCAAGCCAGAACGTTGGGTCGGTCTCCATCGCCAACGAGAACGCTTGCTCCGCGGAGTCCATGGCGAACGCGCGGTACGCCGCTTCGCCCTCGAGATACGCGCGCAACGCCAGAATGGAACGCGTCGTGATGGCCGCTATGCTCGGCGTAGGGGCATCACCACTACGCCACACTTCACGGAGCACTGCCCAGGTGGCAGAGTCCGTGAGCGCCATGATGTTCTCGGGAGCGGCGGTGACGGACAATCTGGCCACCACCTCATCCCCGTCCGTAGCAAATAGACCGAAATCGAGTCGGACGTCGCTGCCGATCCGGATCAGACTACCATGCACAACGCTGCTTGCCCCCAGTTGGCGACCGAGTGCTGCAGCATCCTCCACTGTGTACAACACCTCACGGTCGTCCATGTGCGCGAGAACTGTACGCGCGTCGACCGTCCGAATATTCCCGACGCCTTCCAAATTCGTGCTGAGCGTAACCACGAGATCTCGCCCAAGGCGTGCGAGGGCTGTGTCCGGCACGGTCGGGATGAACGGTGTGATGGCAATGGTGGACGCCTCAGCAATCACGTCACCGCTGTCGCGCCCCACCACAAGAGCGGCCAGCAGCGCGGCGACCGCAACCGCAATCGCGCCAACCCCCAGCATCTTGTTGCGCGAGCGTGCGACAGGAGCGACGGCCGGCGTGGTGCCCGTGGCTGGCGTAGCAACCGCCTCGAGTCGCGCCAACAACTCGTCTGCCGACTGCCAGCGGTCAGCAGGCTTCTTCTCGAGGCAGCGCATGACCAGATCGGCTAGAACCGGCGGAACCGTGTCCCGATGATCAGTTACGGGCGCTGGGCGCTCGCTCAGGTGGGCGAGCAGTATCCCATGCTCGTTCATCCCCGTAAACGGCGTCCGCCCGGTCAGCATCTCATACGCCACTACGCCGACCGAGTATATATCCGCCCGGTGATCAATTTTGGGGTCGGCCGCAGCCTGCTCCGGCGCCATGTATGCGGGCGTCCCGAGCGCAGCACCTGCGGAAGTCACCTCCCTCCCGCCCGCCGCCTCGCTCACGGCCTTGGCCACGCCGAAATCGGTTACGATCGCATGATTCCCCGACCGGAGGATGTTGTCCGGCTTGATGTCGCAGTGGACTACTCCCTGCCTGTGCGCTACCGACAGCGCGTCCACCACGTCACGTAGCACTCGCTCCACGTCGGGAATGGGAAGCTCAACCTCCCGGCCCAGCCTGTCTCTCAGGGATTCGCCCTCGACGTAGGGCATCACGTAGAAGAGGAAGCCGTCGGCTTCGCCGGAATCGTGGAGAGGCAAAATATGTGGGTGCTGCAAGCGAGCGGCGATGGCGATCTCCCGCAGGAACCGCTCCGCACCCACCACCGCTGCGATTTCGGGG
>JBDHDY010000508.1:0-2852 GCA_039591275.1 Gemmatimonadota bacterium
GGCACCCTTTGGCTAGCCCTCAACGAACGAGGCGAAGAACTAGGAGAGCCGGGCGGTGTGGCCTCGCTGCGCTACGACAACGCTAAGAGGGACGCTATGGGATACGATATTGCCATGCGCGGACGTACTAACCAGTACGAGATGTACAGAGACTAATGCCTACTCCTCGTCAACATGGAGGGGCGGCGCTCCAGCACATCCCGATGACAGTACCGGGTTTCTCGGGACTGAACAAGCAATCTGAGGGGTCTCTACTCGGCCCTGAGTGGGCTACTCTCCTGCTCAACGCGGTCATAGATGACTCCGGGCGCGTAGCCGCGCGGAAGGGATGGACCAGCGTAACCACTACGACAGCAGCCTCGGCCCAGATCAAGCAGCTGTTCGAGTACCGCAAGTATGACGGCACGGTCGAGCTAATCGCCGGACTAGCAGACACAGATATCGAACGCTCCACGGACGACGGCGACACATGGGCGGACGTGACGGGCACAGCCACGCACGCCGCTACCAACATCCAGTTCTTGAACTTCAATGACGTCGTGTACGGTATTACCGCCGACGCTGAGGATAACATCATATACTCCGGCACCACGTTCGCGGACGACGCCGCGACGGGACGCCCCACCGGTTCCGTAGGGCTAGCAGCCTTCGGTCGTATCTGGGCCACAGACACTAACAACAACGTCATCCAGTACTGCGCGCTCCTAGACCACACCGATTGGAACGGCACGGACACCGGTAACATAGATATGCGCAACGTGTGGCCCGAGGGCGACAGTATCGTGGCTCTGGCCGCGTTTAACGGCGCACTGGTTATCTTCGGCAGTAACAACATTGCCATATATAGTGACGGGGCAGGCTCCGCACTAGGCGTGGATCCTACCCAGCTGTACCTTGTGGACACCATAACTGGTATAGGGTGTAAGGCACGCGACTCAGTGGTCAACGTAGACGGGGATCTCTGGTTCTTGAGCGACAAGGGTATCTTCAGCTTTGGACGCCTGATCCAAGAGAAGTCCAATCCTCTTGCTAACTTGTCCGCCAACGTGCAGGACTTTCTTCAAGTAAATGTTAACGCGACGACGGCCTCAGATATACGCGCTGTGTACTCTGCGGAGGATAGGGTTTACCTCCTTTCCCTACCCCGCGAGGTAGCCAGCGCGGAGGCCGGACTCGCTTTTGCTTTCGATACACGCGGCAAGTTACAGGATGGCACGGCCCGGTGCATGGGCACGTGGACTCTTATTCCCACAGCCAACGTGATCCGCAGTGACGGCACGTGGCTGCTATCTCGGTTCTCTACCTTAGGCGAGGTAGGTAGCTACAGCGGTCAGGTAGACGATGCTGCTACGTATAGCTTCGAGTACAACAGTGGGTGGCTAGACCTCACGCGGCAAGGATTCCTGATTCTACCCAAGCGGGTGTCGGGGCTGTTCTTCCTCGACTCAGACTCCACGGTCAATATACAGTGGGCATTCGACTTCCAATCAACCTTTCAGACTCGCCAGTTAGTCTTCACGGATATAGCGGCGGGAGCTGAGTGGGGCGAGGGGGAGTTCGGAATCGGTGTATACGGTGGCGGGTTAGCCCTTCGTGACGGTAAGACCAATGCTTCCCACGTGGGCGAGTTCATTAAACTCGGCGTAACGATAACCATTAACGGCGGTCAGTTTGCACTTCAGCAGCTCGACCTCTTTGCTAAGATAGGACGGTTTGCATAATGTCAGATTATACCCCTACTACAGACTTTAGTGCCAAGGATGCCCTGCTGACGGGTAATCCCCTAAAGAAGATCCAAGGCGCTGACATAGATGCCGAGTTCGATGCTATCGAGACGGCAGTCGCAACTAAGTACGACAGCGCAGATCTCGCTACTCAGGCCCAAGCAGAGGGAGGGACCAGCAACGCGGTTCTTATGACTCCGTTGCGTACCGCGCAACAGCTAGCAGGTCAGTCGTTCGACACGGTGACTAAGTCCAAGACGGCCAACGAGACTGTGAACAATAGCGCCACGCCGCAGGACGACGACGATATGGCAGGATTCACTATCGACGCCAACACGGACTACGCCATAACGGGCCTGTTCCGAATGCAAGCCAAGGCAGCCTCGGACCTGAGGTTCGGTACTAACTCTTCCGTAGCTCCCGATACTATAGTCATGGACTTTCACATCGGCGCAGGTAGCGCAGTCATTACCTCCGGCGACCAACTCAACGGTGACTCTGACGTGGCATTCGTCACAACGGACACGGATACCGAGGTACTTATTCAAGTATGGGGAATGCTTAAACAGGGCGGAACGGGCGGCACATTCACGCTCCAGTGGTCGCAGTGGACGGCGCAAGTCGAGAATACTGTTATGCAATCTGGATCCTTCCTGACCCTGAGTAAGATCTAATGAGCGACTACACCAAGATAACTGACTTTACGGAGAAGGACTCGCTTGCGGCGACCGATCCCCTGAAGATTATCCTAGGCGCTGAGTGGGACACTGAGTTCGATGCGATCCAGACAGCTGTTGCTACCAAGTATGAGGCCGCAGACCTAGCGAGTGAGGCGCAAGCTATAGCAGGGACGGATAACACGGTCCTGATGACCCCCCTCCGCACAGCTGACTACTACTCTTCTGCGCAGGACGGTCCGGGTATGACGGCCCAGATCAATGCCTCGAACGAGTTCTTTCAGCAGGCTCCCTTTCAGTCCACGGATGAGGTTAACCCCACGTACGATAATAGCGACACGTTCGTCGCCACGATTACGGCTAATACGTGGCACTATATTGAGCTGTGCATGGATCATTCGCTGAATAGTTCGTCCGGTACACCGGGAGACGGCATCTGTAAGTTCTCGTA
>JBDHDY010000509.1:0-5838 GCA_039591275.1 Gemmatimonadota bacterium
AGACCGGCTCGACCCGGGCGGGGTGGCCACCATCCGTCTGGGGCGGAGCGGGCGCATCAACGGCCTGGAGGGCCCCCGCCGAAGGCGGCTGCGCTCTGTCACCCTCGAGCCAGAACTCATCCGCGCCGCGCATGGTTCATCTGTGCAAGATCGCATACCGGTTTCACTCTCGGACGTTCCCGAACACCTCGTCAATGCGGTGTTGTCCGTTGAGGACCAACACTTCTTCGAGCACGAAGGACTGGATACCAAGCGGATTGCGGGAGCCGCGCTCGCCAATCTCCGTGCGCGGCGCATCGTCCAGGGCGCGAGCACAATCACCCAGCAACTTGCCAAGAACCTCTTCCTCTCGCCCAAGCGCTCGCTCACCAGGAAACTTCGCGAGATGGCGATGGCGCAGACCCTCGAGCGCCGCTACAGCAAGGAAGAGATTCTCGAGGCTTACCTCAATCAGGTCTATCTGGGACAGGACGGCGCGATCGCGATCCACGGTGTGGGGCGGGCAGCGCAATTCTATTTCGGCAAGGATGTGAGCCAACTGGACACCGACGAGGCGGCCCTGCTGGCCGGGATCATTCGCGGCCCCAGCCTCTACTCGCCCTTCCGCCGGCCGGAAGCGGCGAAAGAACGCCGTGACCTGGTGCTTGCATTGATGCATGAGCGCGAGCTCATCTCCGACCGCGCATATCGCGAGGCGAAAGGCGCACCATTGGGTCTGAGAAGCAGACCTCAGCGGACTCAGATTGGCCGTTACTTTGTTGACTACGTGACGCAACAGCTTGCTGCGGTTCACGGCCGCAAGGCTCGGGAGCGAGGACTCTCGGTCGTCACGACGCTGGACATGGACCTGCAGCGCATTGCCGAGAATACCTTGCGCAAAGGTCTATCACGGTTGGAGACGGCGTATCCCCGGCTGGTGAGGGAAGATGCGCCGCTACAGGCCGCACTCGTTGCGCTGGATCCGCGCACCGGTGAGGTCCGTGCTATGGTAGGTGGTCGCGGCCGGGGAGCTCATTCAAGCCCATCGTGGCCTTGTCGGCGCTCTCGCAAGCCACCGGCTACACGCTAGCCACGACGTTACAAGACGAGCCGCTGTCGCTGGCGACACCGGCAGGACTCTGGCAACCTGCGAACTACGACCGGAAGTTTCGTGGTGATGTGAGCTTGCGGCAGGCTCTCGAGCGATCCCTCAACGTGCCGTTCGCGAGGCTTGGCATTGAGGTGGGTCCCGAAACGATCGTCGAGACGGCACGTAGGCTGGGTCTCGAGAGCTTTCTCAATCCGGTGCCGAGCCTAGCGCTCGGCTCCTCTGAGGTGACACCCCTGGAGATGACACGGGCGTTCGGCGTCCTCGCGGCGGAGGGGTACCGATCGGACCTCCAGGTGATTCTCGGTGTGGTCGATGGAGAGGGCAACGTATTGAGTCGCTCGGAAGAGGATGGCGAACGGGTGTTCACGGCGGCTGAAGCGTATCTCGTGACGTCCGCCCTCCTGGGAGCCGTCGAGCGCGGGACAGGTAAGGGGCTGCGAACCTTCGGCTATCGAGGGCCGGTGGCGGCGAAATCGGGCACCACGAACAACTTCCGCGATGCCTGGTTCATCGGATACACGCCATCGCTTGCGGTCGGCGTGTGGGTCGGCTTCGACGACGCGCGCAGTATCGGTCTCCCAGGGTCCAGTGCCGCACTTCCCATCTTCGCCCGGTTCATGATTGAGGCATTCGGCGCCGACGGGGACGGGGATTTCTCAATGCCATGGGGTCTCGAGGTTGTCGAGGTGGATGGCGAGACGGGACTCCGCGGAGGGCGAGGGTGTCGCGGGGAGCCTGAGGTCTTCTTGAGGGGTACGGCACCCAGGGTGAGCTGCTCTCGCTTCTGGAGTTCGGTGCGGCGATTCTGGAGCAACCGCTCACGCCGAGACCGTGAAGTGTCGCCTTGGCTCGACGATCCCACGCGCCGCCGCTCACGCCGCTCCGGACGCTAGCCGCGCATTCTGCGAACGAGTCAGCTCGTCGCTCGCTCAACCGAAGGCCGCAGATTAGCACTGAAGCTGGCTGATTGCCGCAGATAAGCCTGAGGGGAAGGGTGGGGATCTGCGAGGATCAGCCTGTTTCTGTGTTAGTTAGCGGCGCCGTTTACGGGTAGACCAGCCGAGCTTGTCCTGAGCATGCCGAAGGGCGACGGCTTCAGCCGTTCGCACAGCTTTGACACTGTTATCCCGGCATTCTCTCCGCGACGGTCTCGCTGCGCATCAGTACATCAAATCCTTCAAACCGATAGCGGCGCAACCCGTCATCTTCCGAGAATTCGCCTCCACCACTGAAGATGGCTTGAAAGGCATCGCTCACCCGAGGGATCACGTCGCTCGTCACCCACGGGTCGTTGTGACCGGACAGCACGTAGTCGTACCGGTCGACTAGGCTTGCCAATCTCTCGTTGGACGCGATGTAGTCGTCGATGTTCACGTCAGAAGCGTGGGCGTACAGTGGTCCCGGGAAGAAGTGGTCGCCCGTCCACAACAGCCGGTTTGCACGATCCAGCAGGCAGACCGAACCAGGTGAATGGCCGGGTGTGCTAAGTACTTCGATCTCCCGATCACCAAGTTGAATGATGTCGCCCTCGTTCATGAGCTCGGTTGGCTCTACGGAGGGGATCGTCCACGTCTGGGGGTCGAACCCTTGAGGCAAAGGCTTCCAGAGATACTCGTCGGTGACATAGCGTTGCAGCGATGCGTTGTCCCGACCCCGCGCTAAGACTTCGATGGCGGCGGAGTCATCCGCCAAGCTCACCACGTCAAATCGGAACGCGCCGCCGACGTGGTCATAGTGTTCGTGAGTTAGCACGAGGGACACTGGGAGATCAGTCAGTTCCTGCACGACCTGCTTGAGATCACCGATGCCGGTGCCGGCGTCCACGAGGATCCCACGCTCGGCACCCAACACTAGGTAGCTGATGGCTTCCTCGAACTGGTTGGGTTCGTAAATGGCGTAGGTGCCCTCTGCTAGCTTGTACACGTCGAACCACTCTTGGTAGGTGCCGACCTTTTCCAGAGTGGCATATACCGGCCGCGGATGAATCCTCCACCATTCTCGGGGCTGCACCAGCTCTGAGGATCGTTCACCGCCGCAGCCGGTGATTCCCAGGCTGATGAACAGCAGCCAGTGGATTGCGCTCTCGAAGTTGGGTCGCTGGTCGGTGCTCCGTCAACAGATGTAGTCGGCATTCGGAGGAGGTGGCGACCGGCTGAAGCCGCTGCTCGGCTGGTCTTCCCGTAAACGGGGGCCACAGATCTACGCAGAAACACGCTGACCCTCGC
Source organism: Gemmatimonadota bacterium (assembly GCA_039591275.1). Taxonomy (GTDB): domain Bacteria; phylum Gemmatimonadota; class Gemmatimonadetes; order Gemmatimonadales; family GWC2-71-9; genus JBDHDY01. The sequence goes on from JBDHDY010000509.1 coordinate 3,316, forward strand.
AGATCCCATCCCTTCCTCTCGGCTCTATCTGCGGCGATCAGCCAGGTTCTGCGCCAATCTGCGGCACTGGATGAGTAACATGCTCGAAATTGCTATTCTCACCTCGTGGAATCTCGATCCTGCAAAGGGAACCGGTACGGCGGTAGCGCTTACGGGCTTGGCAGGAGGCTTGGAGGGCCTGGGTCATCGGGTGACGTTCGTTCGAGTTCCCATCCGTACGCCGTGGATGACGATCAATCGAATCGCCTATAACGCGACGTTGCCGTTGCGGCGACGCCTGGCTGAGTACGACCTCGTAGTTGGGTCGGACCTGGATGGCTGTTTGTACCGGCCGGCACGGAACCAGAGTTATGTCGTCAGCCTCAAGGGCGTTCTTGCCGACGAATACACGTTCGACCAAGGCTGGGCTCGCTTCTCGTTGTGGTGCCAGTCGCGTTTCGAGCGATTAAATGCGCGGCGTGCTCACACCGTCGTGTGCACCAGCGAGTACAACCGCCAGATCGCGGCGCACGCGTACGGGCTTGATGCAACCGGAATCGCCGTGGTTGCGGAAGGGATTGATCTGTCGGTATGGGACCGGTTGTCAGGTGAATCGCCAAAGAACTTGGCAGGTCGGCCGACCGTGCTCACGGTGGCGAGAATGTATACGCGCAAGAACATTGCAACGCTTCTCGCAGCGGCCGCGACGGTAAGGCAGTCCGTACCCAATGTGCATTTTCGGGTCGTGGGTGGTGGGCCCCGACTTTCGGCGTTGCAGCAGCAACTCGGGAGATTGGACCTCCACGAATCCGTTGAGATTTTGGGAGAGGTACCGGACTCGGCCGCAGTCCGACGAGCGTTCGTGGCCGCCGACGTCTTCTGCTTGCCAAGCCTTCAAGAGGGTTTCGGAATTGTCTTTCTCGAGGCCATGGCTGCAGGGCTGCCCATTGTTGCGTCTCGAGCGGCAGCCGTCCCTGAAGTGATGCCGGATGGCAAGGCTGGAATCCTCGTCGATCCCTTGGACCCTGACGCACTTGCAGCCGCGCTCACCCGATTGTTGTGTGATGGAGCGTTGCGCGCGAGGTTAGGGAATTATGGTAGAACGTATGTGCGACGGTATGACTGGACCCGTGTGGCTCTGGAATTCTTGCGGGCCGTCGGGTTTGAGGACGCTTGACATTCGTGCCGTCAAGGTAGACAGGGTCGGATGTCTCACGTCCTCGCACAGCGGACAGGTCCGAGTTGTTACTTAGTTGGCCCTTAGATATGTGCGTCCGTCGGCGATGATGCGATCGCCCAAGAGTTGTATTTCATAAACCTGCTGTCCCTGTCTCCCCTTCACGATCAGTGTATTGCCGATCACCGTGTAGGTGCCCTGATCGCTGTTTGCACTGGCCCCCCCCACGTTGCCGGCTCCCAGCGCACCGGCCGCCGTCACTGAGGACGAGGACTGCCACTGGAAAGAGCCACGACCGTCGAATGTCACGTACTCCTCATGGCTGCGTGACGTCCCACCCATCGAGCGCGTGACACCCTGCGCTCGACCGGCATAGTACATCCATCGTCCCGCCAGCGCCGCGACGGCTTGCTGGTTGACTTGGGGAGCCTGGGCCCGAAGGCTCGCCGCCAGTTGCTCGGCCGTGTTGCGAAGCTGTGGCATCTGGTTCGGCGTCGTCATGGCCAGCGTCACCAAGCCTGTTCCGTGTGGTGTCAGGAGTGCGATGATGCGGCTGTGAACGACCTGTCCCATCTGATCCTGGCTCATGTACGTTGACGTCATAGCCTGGAAGCCGGCCACCGTTGTCGGCGAAGGCTGCTCGACGGGGTACGCCATGAGACCCATCGTCTGATAGAACTGCGTTACGTCCGGTACGATCTCGTTGAAGTTGTTGTACAGCCCAGGGGCGACGAAGATGGCCCCTGCTTCGCTGTTGGAACTGAGGACCTGCATCCGTCCGACGGTTCGGCTCACCTGCCAGTTGGCGGGCACCGTGTATTGGATGTTCCATCCCTCTAGTGTCTGCACCCCGGTGGTGCCTGGCATCCCGCCCGGCTGTGTGGGCTGACCGGCCGGGGCAAGAGGGTTCGCGGGCGGCCGTGCGAGCGGGTTCTGTTGTCTCGCCAGCGGATTCCCCGGTGCCTGGAGAGGGGCACCCGGCTGCGCCCGAAGGTCTCCGGCGACTTCAGGGCCGCCCTGCCTGGTGAAGACCAGCGTCTGGCTCTGATCGTAGTTGGGTTGGTTGTTGGCATCCGGCTCGATCAAGGTCACGAAGAGCTGCATATCATCGAACTCGGCCATGAAATACACGCCCCCGGCTTCGGTGGAGGCGGTGCCCAGCACCGATCCCTCTTCGAGAACCCCGGCCACGTTGTACGTGACGCCTCCGGAAGACAGCGTCCCGCTGACCTCGCCCTGAGCGCCCTGCACCAAGACAAGTGTCACATTTCCGCCCGCTTGGTTCGGGGTCACGTACGTTCCCGAGTAGCTCTGCCCACTTGCGGGCGTGACGGTGGCGAGGATTAGCCCAGCCAGGGCAGTGAAAA
>JBDHDY010000510.1:0-2840 GCA_039591275.1 Gemmatimonadota bacterium
CGATGCTTACGGCCAAGGCCTCTGGCACGCCATAGAGGCGCAGCGCGAGAACGCGCCGCAGGCCGCCCACATCGCGGAACTGAGCGCCAAGGTCGATGCACTCCTTGAGGAGCACGACGGCAAGATCGAGGATCCTTTCAACACTGAGAAGTGCGAACTTGAGGATCGCTTGACCGGCAAGGCATGGCTGGCCGCCCGACTGCTGGACAGGCTGCAGGGCACGGACCCGAACCACTGCAAGGGCACCCCGCCGGCACTCGGCACCCCGAACCACAAAAGCATCACCTACAAGGTCCGCAAGGCCTTGGGCTACAGTTACCCATAGAGCGCTTGCGCTCCTGCTTTTGGCCGACAGTGAAAGGCTGCCGGCCAAAGGCGGGGGATCGAGACTCGCACGAAAGGAAACAGACAATGAACGGCTACACCAAGCAAGGCAACCTTGAAACTCTCTACAAGGGACACGACACGCACAACGAGCCCCACATCATGATCGGGGACACAGACGGCACAGAAGAGACCATGCGGCCACGTGCGATCGTTAACCTCTGCCCCTGGCCGGACGTGGACGACTGGATCAAGGTCTGGCTGGAAGGTGAGCGCGAGTGGATCAGCCTTCCAACTGACACGAGCGTATACTTTCCAAACGAGGACCGCGCCGCGGCTGTGGATTGGATGGACACCGGCCGCGCATTGGTCGAGCGGGCAGGCGGGCAAGAGGCCATACTGACCGAGATCAACGCTCTCTCCTGGCACGCTCTCCCGTGCTCAGATGTGCCAGCGATGCAAGGGTTAGCACTCGGGCACCTGATCAAAGAAGTCGTCACGGGCAAAGTACGCCAGATCGCATGGGACGGCGTCTTGTGCAATCGCTACGACCTGATCGGGATTGAGGCCGAGTACACCAACGGCTCCTATAGGCACTACTGGGCCGACACGGGCACGGGGTTAACCCCCCTGGTCAGCGTCAAAGCCTAGCGATTTATCGATTATCGATTGCAGGAGGTCGCCATGCACTAGGGTCTAAAATCCCTGCTCTTACTCCCAAGGCTGACTTGGGAGTAAGGCCGGGGGCAGTAGCACCTAGACCGCTAGACCAGAAAGGCCCGAACGTGATCAAGTACACGCCGACACAATTCACAAGGGCGGTTATGCAAACGGTCGAGACGTGGCGCAAGCTGCACAAGCCCGGCTCAAAGTGTCACAGCACGCTTATAAACGTGGGCAAAGAGGACATTTTGATCAGCATTCGGGCCATTCAGCAGCGCTATCGGCTGGCAGACGGAAACCGCGATCGGTGGCTTGCCGTCCAGGCCGCCATGTCTCTCGGGCACTGCGGGAACTATGGGACGATGGTCGAGACGTGGGGCCGGGGGGAGTTTGCGGACATCGTAAACCAGATCAGGAATCACGGCGCACTGAGCTATTTTGACCGCGCCGACTTTGAGCGGTGGCTGGACCGCTAGAAAGGAAACAGACCATGGCGACCAGAATCGCCCAAGTGGTACACCTGGACGGCTCACCGGTCTACGCTGGACCCACGCGCCCAAACTCTACCATATTCCAGATATTGGACGGACACCGTGCCGGCATGCGCGGCGCGGACGCGGTACTCTTTGACACCGTGGGCCACATCGTGTGGGATCGGAGCAAAGAGGTCGTCCTTGAGACGGGCCAGATCCGCGATGCAATGCCCAAGCTGACCGAACCACAGCGCTTGACCGTGCGCCACCTGGACAGCATCGCGGCCACACTGGACAAGATGCAGGCCGCGCTTGATCAGGAGCGCGCAGACTTGGGCGCCGCTGACTATGCACGTGCTTCCGAGTTGGCCCACGTTGCCGAACGGCTGACCGAGATCGTGCAGTTCTGGACCCAGAGCGGTCCAGAGTACGAAACCCCGCCGGCCTACTGGTCAGAGGAGTTGGGCCGGCTCGTCACAGTACCGGAGGACTGAGCAATGCACGAGATTATAGAAACCATCGTATGCACCCCGAATGGAACATTTACGCCAGACGGGGAACCGTGGCCAAAGCCGCGCGGAAACATCAACAACTTTTTCACGGACGATGGACAGCAGCACATCGGCACTTTATACCGGGTCAGACTTGGCCCACAGTCATGGCAATGGCAAACCCCAGAGGAAGCGGGGCAGACCGGACAGCTCCCGCTATTCTAGGCGATTATGGATTATCGATTGAGGGGAGCACCGTGCTCCCCTACACAATAGCCCACTTGGGCAGAGAGGAACGGACAATGGCATGGTCACCGATCAGAGAAGCAACGGAAGAGGACATGGCCAAGTTGAACGAGCGCGCCAGGGCATTCATGGAACGGCACGACATGACATCGCTGGGCATTTTGTCTCCGCTGAACGAGGTCGAAGCGCGGATCGATGAGATGATCCAGGGCTATGGGCATGACGTCTTTGAGCAGAGACGCGGCAAGTACCTCGATCGTCTCTGGCGTGCTGTGGTACGTCGAGCGCTCAAGGAGCCACAGGCCGATGGCATCGGCTACGGCTACGTTGGCTACACAGTCGACTGATCAAACTATTCCCCACAACCGTGGGGGTGCACTTTATCGATTATGGATGCGTGGGCGCAAAGCCCACCACACAGAAAGGAAACAGATCAGATGAACAAGAGATACTTCAAGTACACAGGCAAACCCATCAAGACGCGGGGCGAGTATGGCGTCTCAGTCCGGGGCGGTCATAGCGCTGAGGACGATCCCGATGCTCTGGCAGTCTTTGACCCAGACACGGGGGATTTCACCTGGGGCAGCATCAAGAGCGCGCTTGAGTCTGGGGAGTGGATCGAGATCACAGCGGAGGAGTGGGC
>JBDHDY010000511.1:0-2840 GCA_039591275.1 Gemmatimonadota bacterium
ATGGTGTGACTCGATCCCCCCTCTTTCTCGATGTCCGGTGGAACGCTCATGCCGTGTTTTTGAACGAGGTATAGATGCACACCAAGAATGACAATGGTCGTGGCAGGCAACACGGCTATGTGGATTGCGTAGAACCGCGTCAAAGTGGCGCCGCTGACGTCCTCACCACCTCGCGCGACGTTGAGCATGAAATCTCCAACCAGAGGCAGCACGCCAGTGATTTCCGTACCTACTCTTGTGGCGAAGTACGCCAAGGTGTTCCACGGCAGGAGGTATCCCGTGAAGCCGAACGCGAGCGCGACTCCCATGAGGGCTGCACCAGTGAGCCATGTGAGCTCGCGCGGCGGGCGGTACGCCTTGAGGAAGAGTACGCTGAAGAGGTGGAGAAACAGCGTAAAGATCAACAGATTCGACGCCCATGAGTGAATCGACCGAAACAGCCAGCCGAATTCCACCTCAGCCATCAGGAATTGGATGGACTCGAACGCCTCTCCAGCACTGGGCCGGTAGTAAAACAGGAGGAGGATGCCGGTGGAAATCTGGATCGCGAAAAGAAAGAGCGTCATCCCGCCCAGGTAGTACCAGATCGTATGCTTGTGAACGGGTACATCCTTCTTCTTGGCCAGCTCCCCCATCTGCTCAAGACCCAGTCGCTCGTCGAGCCACTTCCAGCAGATCTCGACCTGCTTGCGAAGATCGATCATGCTCAAGCCTCCCTGCTCACCACGATCTGGTCCCCGCGGACGTTGACGGTGAAAGCAGGCAGTGGTTCGGGCGGCGGGCCCGCCAGAACATGGCCGTTCAGGTCGAAGTGACCGTTGTGACAGGCGCACCAGATACGTCCGAGGTCAGCCCTGTGTTGGACGATGCACCCGAGATGCGTGCACGTGGCGGAGAAAGCCCGGAACTCTCCCGATGTCATACGCACCAAGATTCCGGCCCGGCTGCCAAATTGGAAGATCTTCGCGGAGTTCGGTGCAATCTCATCGGGCGTGAATGGCAGGGTGACGGTCCCGGCCGTGGACTCCGCTGCCGCCGGTGGGACGAGGTAGCGGCCCGCCGGGTAGACGATGGCGAGCACCAGCCCCCCAATGCTCGTGCTCAGCAGCCACGTTGTCAGTGTCCTGCTCAAGATCCATTCTATGAAACTCCGGCGAGAAGCTCCGGAAGCTCCCACGTCCTCAGCCATCCGATTCCCTCCTTATAATCCTCTCCTGCCCTTCTGCCCTACACCCTTCCCGCTGCCGGCTGCCAGCTACCGGCTGCCCCAAGCCCCAAGCCCAGTTCTCTTATTACTCCTGCCTTTGCTTTTTCAGCTAGCCCTTTCGCTCGATATCCCGCAGCTTCAGATAGAGCCCGGCAATGAGCACTAGGATAATCGTCACTGAGACTGCTAGTCCCATTCGGCGGAACTGAAGGTCCGCAAGCGCGTCCAGCCCGTGCCCGTGCGCCTCGGCTGTAATGGCAAACCCCTCTTCAGTTTCCGCGCTCACCAGTTCGATGTTGAACGAGTGCACGGCGGCCCTGGCGGTGACTAGGGCGCTCTGTGCTCCGCTCAATTCGAATTGCGCTTCGCTCACCTCCATACCCGCCTGCTCGGCCCGGAGTAGGATGTCGCTCACCGAGTCGAAATCGGCACGTAGCGAATCGATGAGGCCGCGCATCCGTGAGGCTGTTTGCCCTCCCGGATCATCGGAAGTGTGACAGCGCACGCATACCGCGCCTTCGCTCAGCCCGAGCATGCTATCACTGGCTTGCTGGATCTCGTGGTTGTTATGGCAGGTGGCACAGCCTGGCACGCCGAGCATCGCAAATGTGGTTGCGTGCCTGCTTTGTGCGAAGTGATCAGCCATGACGGCGTGACATTGGCGGCAGACGTTCCCGACCCAGGAGACGCCGGGCGGTGCCGCGCCGTGGTTGCCGTGGCAGTCGTTGCACGTTGGGGCCGAGAGATCCCGTTCCTCCGACATCATGTGCCAGTGGATGCTGGTCTGATACGCTTCGTGCTGATTCGTTGAGATACCGTACTCCGCCATGTACTCCACATCGCCGTGACATGAAGCGCACGTTTCGGCCACGTTGAGTGGATTCACGCTACTAAGCGGATCCGACGGCGGCCTGATGGAGTGAGCCGGGTGGCAACTCGCGCAAGTGGCCACCTTGATGTCTGCAAATTGCGTAAGCCGCCTGCCGTGCACCGATGTCTCGTACTCGGCCACCTGATCCACGCGCAGAGAGGGGTTGTACTGTCTCATGAACTGCGCGCTCGAGTGGCAGCGGCCGCAGAATTGTGGGATCTCCTCGTGCTCTGGTTTGGCGAGGAACCCCAAGGCCGGGTCCATGCCGGCCAGCCCTGGAGCCGTTGGATCGCCACCGTGACAGTCGGCGCACCCAAACCCCCGAGCAGCGTGAATGTCGTCGGGAAACGCTCTCGCGGGGGCTGACAGGCGCTCGTCGCTGAGGGCTGCGTGGCAGGCTATGCAATTCCCACCCGGCGCCTGCTGCTGTGCTGCTGAAGGCATTGGCCAGGCCAACTGTGCCGCCAAGATGAGTGACACGAAAACGACGTTTGCGAACTTGCCCGTCATCGGCCTCCCCCCGACGATTGAAGAAACGCCGCAAGGTCCGCCATCTCCTGGGCGTTGAATGTGGGCCAGTCCACCTGGCGGTCTCCTGGTTCGGCCTCGGTGACCAGGACATGATTCCACATTGCCGCAAAGACCGCCGCGGCGGAGTTCAGGCCCCTGGTCCGCGCGAGATCCCCGGCCCTCGTTCCACCCTGTCCATTCAGACTGTGGCAGTCCAGACACCCCTTCGCCCGTATGCGCTGTGTCCCTCTC
>JBDHDY010000512.1:0-2840 GCA_039591275.1 Gemmatimonadota bacterium
GCGCTCATACGAAATCCCCATGCTGCACATGACTCCAGCCAGCGGTCTTCAGCATAAGATGCTCACCGAACACGCCAGCTTCGAAGAGATCATCAGTTGCAGGCCAGAACTCACACCTGTGTTTGTCCATGAAGATGGCGAAATAGAAGTCACAGAGTTTGATCATCCAGAGAGCGCGCTGTACTTGTTCGGCAAGGCCAACTTCTCACCGTTCGTGATCCATGGTGAGGGTCACCAGTCAGTGCGAATCGCTTGTCCGAAGATGGGTATGCTGTGGCCGCATCAAGCATTAGCTATCGTCATGTACAACCGTGGATTGGCTTACAAGCGAGAGCGGCCATGACCACGACCTTCCCTATTGATAATCGCAACATTCTGGATGAGTGCGACAGCATCTCAGGCTGGACAGCGACTGACGGCCCGGTGTTGTTTACCGCTGACCCAGCGCCCATTGAATCTACTGGCTACTTGGCTATGCAGGCCAGTAACGCAATCGAAGACGCTTTCACCGCCATCACTTCGGACGACTACTCGCAGGGTGGGTCGCTGACAGTCTGGTCGAGTGACCGTGCTGCCCTCGACACACTGGCGAATGTAGGCTTTGGCATCCAGCTTGGTGATGGCACTGACCGGGTAGCGTTCGCTGTCGGTAGTGACACCGTGACCGCTTTCCGACACGACACTGGCCCGGTGAAGTGGGCGTGTTTCATACTCGACCCGGCCAACCTGCCGACTGACACAGCCCTGCTTGCTGGCACTGAAGCCAACCTGACCCTGACTGCGATCACGCAGGTGGGCGTGTACTTCTCGACCGTGGTCAAGTCGGTTGGTGGTGCTGACAACGTGTTCTGGGACATCATTCGCTGGGCTGATCCCGGTGACGATGTAGTCATGCAGGGTGGCACCACGGCAGGTGCGGCTGGCAATGGTGCTGAAGCAGCAGCAGTAGATCGCTCGATAGGCAACCAGCAAGCCTATGGTGTGATCAGAGAGCTGGGTGTCGGTCTTTACGGGATTCAGGGAAACCTGACGGTCGGCAACTCAGCGAGTGCGAGCAACCAGTTCTGGGAAGAGACCAACGTCACTTACTCATGGGAAGCTCGCAACCTCTCTGACCGCAACTACTACCGCTTCAACTTCGTCGGTTCGATTCTTGCCTCGACCAGCAGCATCATCTTCAACACCAGCACCCTGACGGTGGCAACTGGCGCTGACGCACGACTTGATGCGAACGGTGCTGACCTCGACGTGGTGACGCTCAATGCCTGCACACTGCTCGGTTGGAACGTGGGCATCATTGGCAGCGATGACACAGGCGACAGCTGGGCTGGCTGCACGTACATTGGTTGCGCGGCTATGGAAGCGCAGGGTTGCGATCACACCGACAGTTCCTTCTCGGATGGTTTGGTGTGCGCTCTTATCGAGGCACAGGACGAGACCAGCTACGACGACACGGCGACAGAGGGCAGCTTTACACCCGGCGCAAGCTACGCAGCGTCAGACACGATTGTGATGTCTAACGGGCAGACGATCACCGTGGATACAGTTAGCACTGGTGCGGTCACGACGTTCACAGTGACGACATCCGAGGGCTTCCCGGCATACGTGGGACACACACTCACGCAGGCATCAACATCGGGTGGTGGGTCAGGCTTTGAGTTGTGGCCCCGCTCAGCCAATCTTGCTGAAGGTGGCTCGATCTTCTATGACTTGGCTGTTGATCCAGACGGTGAGCTGGATGGCATCTCATTCACCAAAGGCACGGCTGATACTCATGCCATCGTGTTTGGCCCTAACGTGCCAGCCACCATGACGCTGCGTGACTGCACGTACAGCGGTTACAGCGTATCGAACAACGTCGCCAGCTCGACGCTGCATTTCCTTGATACGAGCGGCACCATCACAGTCAACATTGTTGGCGGCGACACGCCCACGTACAAGACAGAAGGCGCGACGATTGTCATCGCCGCTCCGGCCACGGTAACAGTCAACGGTGTGGCTGAAGGCACAGCGGTGAGCGTCATTGCCAACGAGACAGCAGGCACGGTCACGATAGGTGATGTGCTGGGCGAAGGGCTGGCTGATTCGACCGGCACGTTCTCATTCTCAATTGATTACGAAGGCGCGTTCGGTGCAGGACTCGATGTGCTGATCCGTGCGCGTAACCAAGGACTGCCGAACTTCGGTCTCAGTGAAGACAACACCGTGTTCCTTGATCAAACCACTGCTGCCAACTCAAGCACGGTCGATGACATGTTCCTGCTTGTGAACACGTCACCAGTGGCTGGTCAGGACTGGTTCTACTTCGGACATCCTGAGCAGTTCTTCCAACTCAAGCTCGACATATCAACAGCAATGGCTGGTGGTGCAGCACTGGACTTCGAGTACTGGAATGGAGCATGGACAAACTTGGGCGGCGTGTCAGATGGCACGAGCGCTTACACAAACACCGGGGAGAACACGATTTCGTAGAACGATCCGGGCGACTGGGCAACAACATCAGTGGATGCTAAAGGCCCGGTGTACTACATGAGGATCGGATATTTATCCGGCACCGTGTCAACCGCACCAAGAGGAAGAAAGTGCAAACTGGACGTGACCCGCTATCTCCCGATACCACAGTCAGGTCTTCTTGAGCGAGAAATCACATCATCTGGTCTTACCGCTACGCTAGCGCAAGCCGAAGACACCATCGCAATTTTTTAATGGAGTAAGGCAATGACAACTATCAGTATTCTTGGAGGTGACTTTGAAATCCTCTTCGCTGATGAGACGGTTGGCTCAGGAGTGACTGGTATGCGTATGGTCAGAAGAGCATCAGGCGCAAGCACAACCGTCTA
>JBDHDY010000513.1:0-4583 GCA_039591275.1 Gemmatimonadota bacterium
GCAGGTCCATGAGCGGGCCCGCCAGCTCTATCGGGTCGATCCCCTGAGCGACTCTGCCGTGTGCACGCTGGCAGAGATGGCGCTGCTCAGCCGAGATGGGGAGGGTGCAGCGCGTCTGTTGCGCCACCATCTGGAGCGGACAGCTGAAGCCGTGGGCGAGCGGAGGGGAAGCGAGGTTGCCCGGTTGCTGCACCGGATCGAGTCCGGCTCCGCCCCATTGTTCGTGCCGACCCACAGCAAACCCGGGCCACCGGCGCTCGCTCCCCCCGATCTCTTCGTAGGGCGGCGGGCCGAATTGGGACAGCTGGAGACTTGCTGGGCGGAGGCTGGGGCGGGGATGGTTCACACGTGTCTCGTGATCGGTCCGGCGGGCATCGGCAAGAGCGTGCTTGTGCGCCGGTTTGCCATGTCACTTGCTGCCCGGGGGGCGACGGTACTCATGGCCACGTGTCAGGAGGTGGGCAGTGGGATCCCCTTCGCAGCATTGGCGGATTTGATCTCCGGCTTGAGTTGCGATCCTGCGCTGGGGGGCACGGACCCCCATTGGTTGGCCGAGGCCAGCCGCATCGTACCTGCTCTGAAGAGCCAGTTTCCCGGAATCCCCGACCCGCCGGCGGCGCCCGGTGAAGCGGCCCGACTGCGGGTGGCCGAAGCCTTCTATCGCATGATCGAAACCGTGGCTGAAGGTGCCCCGGTGCTTGTGGTGTTAGACGATTTCCAACACATCGATCCGGCGAGTCGTGAGGTCCTTCACATCCTCACCCGCCGTATGCATCGGGGCGCCGGTCTCATCTTGGCCGCAGAGAGAACCGATGAGCTTGAGGTCGAGGCGGCCCCACCGCCTGCAAAGGGTGAGAGCAGCGACTGGGAGCACATACTGCGCGTGGGCCCGCTCGTACCCGGCGATTCCCAAGCATTGATTGCCACCCTCACTGACAGCCAGCAACAGGGAAATGCTGACGACGCGGTGACTGCGAAGATCGAAGAGCTTGCAGCAGGTAATCCATACTTTATCGAGATGCTAGTGGCGGACTGGGGGGCTCATGCGGCCGAGTCGCTGGCGGCGTCGGCGGCCCAGGGAGACGCCACGAGTGCCAAGTGGCAGCCGCCAGTGACGATGCGTGTCGCCTTTTCCCGACACTATGAGGGACTTTCGCAGGACGCTCGCGAGATTCTCAATCTCCTCGCAGCGGCGGGTCGGGCACTCGAGATCGAAGAGGTCAGCTCACTCCTCCAAAGCACCTCGTCACACGCAAACCGGGCATTACGAGAAGCGGTTGGCACAGGAATTCTGAGACTCGAGGGCAGCGCCGTCGCATTCAAGAACGAGCTACATCGGGCCTTTGTCTACTACGCGATGCCGGACGCCAGCCGGAAGTTCAACCATGTCCAACTGGCCCGGTCCCTGACTGCGGTGGAGAGCGAAGTCAGCGCCAAATGCCTCTTGGAAGCTTCCCACCACTTCGATCGGGCGGGGATGCCCAAGGAGAGTCTGGAGGCGGCGATGCAAGGGGCGCGGCTTGCGCTGGCACAGGGGGCGCCGCGTGAGGCGGAAAGAGCGCTGCTCGCGGCCGTGAAAGGAGCAAACACCCCACCACCCGTGGATGCGCTCCTGCTCCTTGCCCAGGCATTGAATGAGCAAGGGAACTACGCAGAGGCCCTCGCCTGGCTGAGAGGGCTGCAGGACAGAGCGACCACCAGGAAGCAGGAGGCTTACGCTGCTGGTCTGACGGCAGAGTCAATGGTGAGGGGGAGGCTTGCGCACAAAACCGAGATCCGCAAAACCGCAGAGAGCAGCCTCAAACGATCCCGCGAATGTGGAGACGATCTCCTCTTGATCAAGGCGCTCCAGATCTCGGCAGAGTTTCTCTCAGACGTTCAGAACGAAATCGAAGGTTTACTGGGGGACGGCGAAACGGATGACATCAAGGCATATCGAGAATTGACACTTGGGTTCCTGCTTTTCTCGTCGGGTAGATTCGCGCAGGCCTATGAAAGGTTTGAGAGTAGCGCGTTGATTCTTCAACGGCTGGGGGCACACGCTCCATTGACTAGGGCTTTGAATGGTTGTGGCATGTCCGCGTACGCGGTCGGTGAGTTCAACCACGCTAGAGCGGCATTTCAACGTGGCCTCTACCTTGCTGAGCGAAGCGGAGATTATGGAGTAGCCAGCAGCCTTGCAAGCAACATGGGCGTCCTATTCACGGATTATGGACTCTTGGAGGAAGCCCAGGAGCAGTACCAGAAAGCCGTCAAATTTGTCAGGATCAGTTCTGATATTCGCTGCGCTGCCAATGTATTCAGCAATACTGCGGATTTCAGAATCATAGTTGCCGACTGGATCGGCGCTGAGGAGGCTCTACACATATCAGAAGCGGAAGCTCGAAGAGCACAACTGCCTTCCCACTTGACGTACGCGCTCACTCTTCAAGCAGACTGCTGTCTTGCGCAGGGCCTTTCTGAGGAGGCATTCCGATTTGTCGATGAAGCGCAGCGGATAATGGCGGCGGAGCATCTTGAGCCAAGTGAGGCTGGCTTGAATTCACCCAACATGGTCCGTTGGCTGTATCACAGGTCTTGGGCAACCGGTCAGCTGGATTGTGCCGGACTCGAGTCCATCGAGACCAAGCCACAGCGACGGGGGCTCACTCTCGCGTCTGCAATCGAGCTGACGGTCTTCAAGACGTGGCTTGCAGAGCAACTCAGATGCACAATCACCCTTCAGCCCTCCGCAAAAGAGATGATTCGTGCCACTGGGATGCACGGCATCGAGCTGAGAATGCGAAGGCTTGGGTTGTTTCCGGAACGCGCCTAGCGAGCGAAAATAGGGCAAGCCCGGCTACGCGTTTACCACCCGCTCGGGGCGACGCCAGCGACGGGCCTGGGATGATTGACCAGCGGCTGCGATGCCGCTGTCGGATCCAGCAGCGGCTGGGATCTCGGGCTCCACTTGGTCGAACTCTTGACGGCTGAGCTCGTCAGCTCGCTCTCTGATGAACCCGTCGACGAGAGCTGCAATCCGGGCATTAGAACAGAAAAGATCGACCAGCTCCGGATCGTACTGAACGCCCTTTCGCGATTGAAGTTCCCTTACAACGAGCGGATACGGAAGGGCCTTCCTGTACGGACGGGTCGTAGTCATTGCATCCACGGTGTCGGCAATCGCAATGATCCGACTCCCCAGTGGAATGTCTCCGCCTGCTAGCCCATCTGGGTACCCCGTGCCGTCGTAACTTTCGTGGTGGTGCCGAATGGTCTTCTGCACTTCACCCCGCAGACTAGAGATCGTTCCCACTAGTTCGGCACTCTTAAGCGGGTGAGATTTAATTGCCTGCATCTCGTTCGCGTCAAGCCTGCCGCGCTTACGCAGTATTCTGCCATACTCCTCGTAAATCTTGCCGACGTCATGAAGCAAGGCGGCAGTGGCAGTCCGTTCAATGTGGCGGGGCTGGAGTCCGTACTCTTCCGCGAGTGTCTCGGCCAGCCTGGACACCCTTACAGAATGACCTGAGGTATACGCGTCTCTGGCCTCTATGGATTTGACCATCAGCTCAAGAAGCTCACGGTTTGTTTGTTCAAGCCGCAGAGCCATATAAAGCAGGTGCCGTACTAGCAGCAGTGGCACAAAGACGATGAGGAAACCCTTCAGTCCCAGCTCGACGTAGAGAAAGGCCAGTAGTATGGAGAATGAGCTGGAGACGAGATCGAAAAACGGGTTTCCATGTGTCAACTGCCGCCAGGTACCCTTGAAGTGGCTTCCCGTACTCAGCGCAATAGCTACCGCCATTGTCCCTTGGTTCAAGAAGAACAGCACGGGCGCAGATATGGCAAACGCCATCACGTTCACGGAAAAGACCGAAAAGGATGGAACGCCACCCAGCAGCAGGTATAGGTTGCCGGCGACACCATAAGCAAGGATCTGCGTCGCCGTGTTATGTGCTACCTTCACGCCCGGCTTGCGACGGAGCAAAGCCTCCGTACCGAATACCATGGAGCCAGCTAGAAGCATCGTCCAGCTGGGCCCGAGCAATATTATTGCGGCTAAGTTTGGGATGAACGAGACCGACGTGGTCGCGGTGCTTACTCGAAGCCGGAACGAGCCAGCCTCGGCGAGCAACCCCAAGCAGAAGAGGGCTCCTAGGCAACTCAAGAACTGGCTGCTGTCTTGTGGCACCGACCAATCTGCTTGCGACAAAAGCAGAAAGGCCACAACACATTCAGCAAAAACGTAAGCGTTGACCCTGCGCTTCGGTTTCGTCATGCGGAGGAGGGGTTCCCCAGCGGCCGACTACCACAAAATGATGCCGTTCAGTAACGCGGCCAGCAGAGTAAGCATCTGCGTCTCACCTCCCCTCAGGCCAAATCTGGCTTCTCTGAGAAAGTGGCATGCCTCGCTAAGGCACACCCGACGCTTCGCTCTTACAGCTAGTCCGCTTCGCTCGGCTACTGGTCTACGCCGACTGGGGCTCCCCCCTTTTCCTTTTTTCCTTTGTGACCCTAGTTCAGAAAGGGCGTTTGTCCGTCGCGGGACGAACTCCCGAAACGGCACTTGGAGATTAGAGGTTCCATTGGGAATGTGCGGG
>JBDHDY010000514.1:0-2835 GCA_039591275.1 Gemmatimonadota bacterium
TACCGCAACGGAGATAAGCCCCGTTCCGAATGTAATCAACGTCTGTATCATCGGTGTCAGCTCGTTCTGCATCAGCGTCATCACCTCGGGTCTTTATCGTAGATACGAATATGGTCCCACCGCTGCTCGTTTGTGGTTATACTTCCAAGAACACGGAAGCCATCGATGGGTGTCCCAGAGTCATCACCATTCTCGTCACAAGTGGCTTTAGCTACTGCAAAGCTATCATCACCCCAATAGAGTTCCATTGTTCCTGTGATAATATTTATGTGCAGTACATATTCTTTCCATGTATCATCTGTATACATGCTTGCTACGATGCCTCCGGCCACGCCATCACAAAGCAGTTGCATTCCAAGTGAAGCAGCACGAACTCGTAAAGCATATCCACCGCCAGGTATCCCGCTACCGCTTCGCGCTTGAAAAACCGGCAATGTATGATCGGCATTGTTATCAACATACAGCCAGAATCTCACCCATATATCAGTCTTGTTTGAAAACACTGATTGCCATGCAGAATTCGCCGACACTGATCCATCATGGCGCATCGAGCCATCGCCTTCTGGCGGTGACCCCGCAGTATATTCGCAATTAAACGATGCGTCAGTTGCGGTTCCATCATGCGTTGTGCAAACAGTGGTAGAACCAGAATCTTCCACGTCGCCGGATTGTCCAATACCATAAGGAGCAGCATCGTTGAAAGTCAGACTGTAGAACGGCTCAACACCCGAAGGCCAAGCATTAGAAGGCCAGGCGTTTCTAGGCCATGTATCGGATGACCAATCATCAGATGGCCACTTGACGGCAGTGCTACTTGTAGAGAGAGCAAGTGCAAGCGCCAGGATCGCGAGAGCTTTCCATTTCATAGTCACCTACTCCTAACAGCAGGTGTCGATATTATCGCACGAAGCGCAGGTTCCGGTTCCTGCACCGGTACAGCATGCAAAAGGATCGGCAGCTCCAACGCACGCACCGTTCCCAAAGTTTGCTTCTCGTACTGCGCCGTCGGCATCTCCAAAGAATCCGCAGAGTGCGATCTCCTGCATTTCTACGTTGGTGAGAACGCGATTGAGGTAGACACATTCGAGTAACCAGCCTTTGAAGTCGAGATCGCCTCCTTCATTGGCTCCGATAATGATCGGTTCTGCGTTTCCTGTTGGATCAGAGCTGGCCTTACAAGTCCCAACACCACCACAATTCTTGACTCCATTGAAGAACACTTCGACTTCGTCGTCGGTGGCGTCGGGTGAGGTTCCGGTGCCATCGAACCTCACCCAGCGAAGCTCCCATGTTTCGTCAACCATGGTGTTTGCATCAACTTCAAGTTTGTTGGTGACCTCCCAGCTGACCCATCGAGTACCTGCTTCGACGCGTAGTTCCCAGTTGTCTACGTCGTCTTTGGTGAACATCACGCCGGTTTGATCGTTTCTGTGGTTGACCCAACACCCGAGGCTGAAATTCGCCGCCTCGAATCTGTTGTCATCGACGAGTGAGAACCAGGTATTCGCTCCGTCGAAGTAGGCGGAATCTTGATTCGCAGCAGAACCAGCTGGTGCATCACCAGGCTGTTGAGGCCCGGCCCATGTACCAGTAAACGTCAGGGAATCGTCGTTGTCATCGGTGCAGCGGTCCGTACCAGCAGATGCTTGAGCGCCGTCATCGAACTTGAGCCAGCATCCGAGGGCGTTGGCATCTTCGCTGAAATCGGTTCCTACTCCGCTTGCGGCGTCATCTGTAAAAGGCCAAGTATCTGTAGACCAAGCATCTCCAGGCCAAGCGTCGTTAGGCCACACGTCATCGGAGGGCCATCCCGAAGCAGAACTGTAGACAGTACAAACAAATGAGATAGCTAGGATTGCAAGAATCCTAATATAGAACAACACAGACTATCTCCTCTCCATCCGAAGTTCATTCGCCTTCCGCTTGGAAGTACACAACAGAATTCTCTGACGATGGGGCTGTAGTAACCTCGGAGAAGTACGTTCCTGCTCCCACGCGAATACATGCGTTCTGTGTACCAGAAGCGCCAACCAATCCCGTTAGTGCTGAATCGAGAATCTCATGACAGGTATAGCCGAAGTTGGCAGACGGTTTGATGCCATTCGGACAATGCCAGATCATTATCTGCGAAGTTCCAGCACCTGCTGCTCCGGTGTCTGGATCGAAGCAAATCGTACCGGTAGGTGATTTGAATGTAATTCCATTCGAGTCTTCGTTGTCGGCCGTGTACCGCCATGCAACGCACGATGTTCCATGAAGTTGCTTGTTCGATTCGGTCTCTGTAGTGCTCCCGCATGTCGTCTGCGAGCTGGTAGCCAATGCCGGAGATGCCACCAGCAACGCCAGCAAAGCAATCAAGTATCTCATTTCGTACCTCCTAAATCTATGCATCGATCTCTGCGTCTGCGTCCCAGTGGATTCCGTAATCCTGGGATCCTGTGGTCGAACCACCAGTTAATGCGACCATAAACCCTCGTTCTGATTCCTGACTGACAGAAACATCCGCGCTTGAAACATCATCAAGCCGTCTCCATTTAGCATCCGCAACAGTAGGATTGAACGTAACCACAGTAGGAACTTTGAGCATGTTGCTTTCGAACGTTACTCCTAAGTACATATCGCCACTGTCACGCATCGCAATGACAAATTCGCATCCAAGGAAGTCTCCAACATTCTGCACGGGAGCTACCGCAAGAGGGAAGCTCTTTCGGTAATACCTGCGGCACAATCGATACTCCTCATCGAACGAGCGTGCAAAGAAATCCGTTGCGGTTGAACCCTTTTCCAGCTTCACCTCTGAGATATACAAGACATCTGTTGCAATCAGATCCGTAT
>JBDHDY010000515.1:0-4333 GCA_039591275.1 Gemmatimonadota bacterium
GAACTTCGGGCTCTGGAAGGGCTGAGCGTGCGGTGGAGGTCCGTGTACAAACCCTACGTCGGACTCGGGATTGGGGCCGTCGGCCTCGTATTGATTTGGGATCCCGTGACTCTGCCGGGTCTGGGCGCGCGCATTGGGGTGGCCTTGGCCATGGTGGTTCTGTTCCTCCTTCTCATGCTGGTGCTGCGCCACGAGGAGTTGAGCCGGGCGGCACGGGGGCTCGTTGGGAGTCTGCGCGGTCCTGGCTGAGCCGAACCCATGTGCTGTGTCACCCGCCGGTGCTGGGCGTCCCAGCTCGCAAGGCCTCATGATAGGCGAGGAAGATGAGGTACATTTCGTGTGCCGCAGCCCTCACCGGTAACCAACGTGCAGCCACTCCGTATCCTCTACGCCTCTGATCAGATCATGCCGTCGACTGCGGCCGATACGGAGCAGGCGGTGAACACCGTGGCTGCCTTGGGCCGGCGGGGGGTGGAAGTACACCTCGTACTTCCTCGGCGGCCGGGAACCCGAGCTGTAACGGTCGAGCTTCTCCAGGAGCATTACCAGGTGAGGGGACCATTCTCGGTCTCTCAGATCGGGACCAGCTTTGACAGCATTCGCTGGGCCAGAAACGGGGCGCATGCTGCGAAAGTCGCTGGAAGGTTTGGCTCGCAGCACATCGACCTCGTCTACACGAGAAATCTTCCTGCGTTGGCGGCCTCTCTCGCACGCGGGCATCGGGTGGCCTATGATCACTTCCGGCCCTGGCCCGACGTGTATCCCCCTTTGCAGGGTCCCCTGCGGTGGCTGATGCGGCACCCTCGGTTCTTGAGTGCGTTTCTTCATTCCGACCACACGCGTCAAAGCTTTCTGCGCGTCGGCATTCCTGGGGAACGGTTGGTCGTGGCGCACAACGGATACGACCCCGCTCGTATGGAGCCTCACCTCGATCGGCGGAGAGCTAGAGAGCGCGTCGAACTGCCCGTTGAGGGCGCGGTTGCTGTGTATGCCGGACGGCTCAACGAGCGGAAGGGGCTGGACGTCGTTCTCGAAATGGCGCGGCAATGCCCCGAAGCCCTCTTTGTCCTCGTCGGCTCGGAGGAAGAAGGGAAGATCGAACTGCAAGCTGGAAGGATCGCCAACGTCCGTATAGTTCCCTGGCAGCGGTTCGACGTTACCATACCCTATCTTTACGCAGCGGACGTGCTCTTGATACCTCCCTGCATAGCCCCGCTTCAGCAACATGCGAACACCGTATTGCCTTTGAAAGTCTTTCTGTACCTGGCGGCCGGTCGTGCCATCCTGGCGCCGCGGGCGCCGGACACGTCCGAGTTGTTGGTGGATGGTAAAAACGCGCTTCTCGTGCCTCCAGGTGACCCGGATACTGCCGTTGGCGCGTTGCGACACCTTATGGAGCATCGAACGCACCGCGAGCGTCTGGGGAGGGCTGCTCTCGAAACTGCACGCCACCTGACATGGGATACCCGTGCTGAAAAGATCCATCGCCACCTGGAGGATCGCCTCAAAGAAACGCAGGTTGCGGGGCGCCCACTGAGCGACTCATGGTCGGTCACCAGTTGGTTTGGCGAAACGGCACGCTGGCTCGCCCGGCGGATTCGGAAAGGCTGACAGTGCCCACGGTTGCCCTCTTCAGCACCCAGTTTCTCGAATACTCCAAGACCTTTATCTACGAAGAGATCCGCCACCACATCCGGTATGATGTCGAAGTATTCAGTCGGCGCCGGCTAAACCATGACCGGTTCCCGTTCGACGCCGTGCACGTTGGTGGCCCGCTATACCAGCACCTACGGCTTAGCCGGTCCTTCGATCGTTTGTTCGGGGCACGACGCTACGACGTAGTGCACGCTCATTTCGGCAACGGTGCTGTCTACGCACTCCGCTATGCCCGCAAGTTCGACAAGCCGCTCGTCGTCACGTTTCACGGATTCGACGTTCCTCTCTTAAAGAGCTGGCAGCGTGTGTACCCGAAACATTGGCGCTACGCGGTGATGGGGCCCCGAGTGCTTCGAGGTGTGACCCTCGCGCTGTGTGCATCCCGGGAATTGGTGGACATGGTGCGAGAGTTGGGAGTGCCGCAGGACCGGGTGCGACTCCACCATGTCGGCATCGATCTCACTACCTACGGGCAGGGCGTCCGCGATCCTGATCATCCGAGGGTGATCATGGTCGGCAGATTTGTGGAGAAGAAAGGATTCGAGTTCGGCCTTCGCGCGTTCGCACAGGTAGCGAAAGGGACGAGCACCCGGTTGACCCTCGTGGGAGATGGCGCCCGCGAGCCGAAACTGCGAAGTCTCGTGGATGCTCTCGACCTCCGTGCACAAGTGGATTTCACGGGTGTCCTCACGCAGCGTGAGATAGCGCAGCGACTCGGCGCGAGCGACATCCTGCTGGCTCCGAGCATCGTAGCCGCGGGCGGTGATCGGGAGTCCGGTCTTGTGGTGGCCAAGGAGGCAAGTGCGAGCGAGGTGGTTCCGATAGGCACGCGGCACGGAGGCATTCCTGAGATCATCGACGACGGTGTTACTGGTTTCCTGGTTCCAGAGCGAGATGTGAATGCAATGGCAGACCGCCTGGCACGCCTGTTGGCCGACGCTCAACTTCGGGTTGTCATGGGAAAATCCGCTCGGGAGAAGATGCAACGGGAGTACGACAATCGGGTGCGCGTGGCTGCGCTGGAGGATTTATATGACGAGGCTCGCAAGCGGTACCGAGACAGGCAGCGGGGAGCAGGGAGCGGGGAGCGGGCTTCCGCCGCCGGGCTCCGGTAGGCCTTCAATGCCATCGGGGCCGCGCATTACACCGTCTGGTCCCGCTCCCCGCTCCCCGCTCCCCCCGAATCGAGCCCAAGCGAAGTCCGAAGCCAACGTCACCCCCCAAGCGCGGAGACTGATCCGGAAACCAGGCGCCGCCGTAATCCACGAAGGCGGCAAAGCCGACGCCTAGCAAGCCGAAGACATCATCGAGCAGATAGGCTCGCTGCTCGAGGCTTCCCCAAACCGAACGGGTTCCGGTGAAGGCGTGAGAGCCAAACGCGCGCGGCCCCTTCCCGAGGCCGAGATCGACCTCCTCCCCGGGTGGCGTGCCACGGCGGGTCGATGCCTCCACGCGCAGGACCGTAGCGTTCTTGGGGACGACCTGCGAAACGGCGGTGAGCGTTCCGCGTACCTGGCCGGAGTCGAGACCGTTCGAGGTGAAAAGGCCGTTTGCCAGCACCTCGACCACGGCGAAGTTCTTCCCGAAGCCGATCCCGGTCTTCAAGGCCGCGCTTGGGCCCACTCCGGTCTGACGATAGCCGAATGCCGACGGAGCAAACCATGCGGCCAAGACCACTCGAGTACTCAGATCCACATCCTGATCGCGGGCGAATCCGATGTAGTGACTCGTCACCTTGAACCTTGCCTGCGAAGCCTCCACGAACGCCCCTACCGTCGCCGTCACTGAATCCGGCACGCGGAGGCCGCTGTTATGACCGGCCAGGGTGAGATATTCCTCGCGTTTGACCTGACCCGTTACCCCGAGCCGGAGGTATCCCGCCACGTTGGCCCGAATGGCGTGAGCCATGCTGAAGCGTTGGTGGAAGCGGTGTTGCCAAAACTCTCTGAACTGTTCGCCGTCCCGAAATTGTAGCACGCGGCGCTGTGCCAAGTTGCCAGAGAACTCGATGCCACGGCGATCACCGAAGGAGCGGAACGGTGCGCCCACCGTCCACTCGGCCCGATCCCCGTCGGTCAGCACATCATAGCGGCCGTGTACATAGATCTGCGTGCTAAAGAGACGGGGTTGGGCTCCCTCCAAGGTGAGGGTGTTGCGGTCGATTTCGTTGCGGTGTTTGGCGCGAACCACCGTGGCTGTACCCAAGAGGTTCCGTTCTCGGATCCCGATGGACCACTCCGTGTCACCGCCTGACGATTTGAGGTCGATCTGTAGCGTGGTCGTCCAGGCGTCGGCGGCGTCGACGCGCACGTTCAAGCGGTCGCCGACACGAGCGGTATCGATGTCTACATCACGAAACAGCCGGATTGCACGGAGGTTGCGGAGAGTTTCAGCGACGGTCGCGGAGTCGTATGGGTCTCCCACGTCGAAGAGCAGTTCGCGGTCCACCACATAGCGGCGCGTTCTTATGTGCAGAGTGTTGGACAGACGGAACAAGATGTTCTTCTGCGCCTCGGACGGATCGAAAACGTCGCGTGAAATAATTGTGATTGAGTCGATGATAGGGGCGCCATTCCCGTTCGCATCCTGCGCGCGCGCTGGAAGCGGTGCCAGGATCGTCGATCCGATCGCGATGAGCGCAAAGCTCTTCTCCAAAGTCCCCTCTAATCGGTGTATT
>JBDHDY010000516.1:0-2831 GCA_039591275.1 Gemmatimonadota bacterium
CGCTGATCCGAGCCTGCAGCTTCAAGGCGAAGGAAATACCTGCGCAGCGTGCTCTGAGACAAGGTGTGTGCGGGCGGCACGGAGGGAAAGAGAGGCGTCTGACCTGGGGAGATCTCGTCGTGTTCCCGATGATGGTGTTCATGTCGTAAGGCCGAAGAGCCGGAGGGATAGGCGAGGCTATAAGGCAGAGACCGAAAAGCCTTGCCGATGCGCGGCGAGAAGTCAGGGCCTTCGTAGTAGTGAGGAACCGCTGTGAGAGCAGCGGGACCTGCGCCGTAGAGCGCGGGGCAGTAGGAGAGTTGAAAGGCTCTTTTGCTGGTGCGAAGGGGGGCCACAAGGAGGGAGCGAGGAGGACCGCAGACCGATGAGTAGGGCTGGAGGGACGAGGTAAGTTCCTTAAGGGAAAGACGCTGGTCTTCTGGTCTGAAGGGCATTGGGATGAGGGACCTCGGAGCTCGTTGATGGAGAAGCGGAGGAAGGTCCATAGCCTCATGGGGCAGGTGCTGGAGCTTAGGCGGCTTCGAGTTGCCTATGAGCAGGTGCGTGCCAACGATGGGGCACCCGGAGTAGATGGGGTCAGCGTTGAGGAATTCGGGGAGAGACTCGAAGAGAATCTGCTTGAGCTGGTCTCGGAACTTCGGGCGCGCACCTATCGTCCGCTCCCGGTTAAGCGAGTGCTGATTCCCAAGCCGGATGGGAGTCAGAGGCCTCTGGGGATTCCGGCAGTAAGGGATCGAGTGGTCCAGCAAGCAGTGCTGCGGGTGTTGGAGCCGATCTTTGAGGCAGACTTTTCGCCTCATAGTCATGGGTTCCGGCCAGGGAGAAGCTGCTTTAGTGCTCTGCGTGAGTTCTACGGGCAGGTGCGGGCTGGCCAGCTCTACATTGTGGATGTGGACATCGAGAAGTTTTTCGATACCATCCCACATGAGCCCCTCATTGATGCGGTGGCGGAGAAGGTAGCTGATGGGAGCGTACTGCGGCTGATACGGCTGTTTCTGGAGGCGCTGATTCAGGATGGCTACAGGTTGGTGCGGCCGAAGGCAGGCACGCCCCAAGGTGGGGTTGTGAGTCCGCTTTTGGCAAACATCTACCTTGGGCAACTGGATCGAGCCTTGGAGGCTGAAGATGTGGCATTTGTGAGGTATGCCGACGATGTGCGGCTGTTGAGTCGCACCCCAGCCGGGGCACGAAAGGCCTTGGAACGGACGACAGAAGTGCTTGAGGAGCTTGGGCTGCGGCTGAACCCGAAGAAGACCAGACTCGTGAGCATTCATCAAGGAGTGGACTTCCTTGGGTATCGGCTCATCGCGGTGAAGGGTTACCTGAATGCTTACATCAGCCCGAAGGTGCTTGAACGCTTTCGGGAGCAGGTGCGCGAACTCACACGGCGCACAGCGGGAGTGAGCTTTCCCGTAATGGTGGGTCGGCTCAATGGGTACCTGCGTGGTTGGGGTGAGTACTACAAGCGAGCGCAATCGAGCGGGGTGCTGGATCGGCTCGATCAGTGGGTAGCGCGTCGGGTGCGGGCCTATAGGGCCAAGCGCTGGCGCAATACCTACTGGCGACGCTACCCGGATCAGAACCTTTACGGCCAACTTGGGCTCGTTCGGCTCTATGCGCTGAGAAGGGACTTCTTCCGTGAATTCACGGCCCGACATCGTCGGCAACCTCTTTGTAGAGCGTAGTGCGGGAAATCCGCACGCTACGTTCGTTAGGGGGACGGTGGCTCTAATTTTGGAGCCTCCTCCTACCAGCTAAGTGCAAGCATGCGACTGGATGCGGCCAAAGAGCAGGCACTATTACCAAAGGCGTGGGCTCAGAGGAAGCAGGGGGGCTACCTCTTTGCGTGAGCCGCAGGTAAAGACCCCTTCGCCTTCATCCTAAATAACGAATTGACTGTCGGGAAAAGGGAGTTGTAATATCCTTGGCTATGAGTGGGTTCATCGTTGTCTTCGTCACTGTGGGATCGCTCGAAGAGGGAGAGCGATTGGCGAGTGCCTTGGTAGAGGAGCGGCTCGCAGCCTGCGTAAACCGTCTGGGTCCGGTGCAATCGACCTACCGGTGGGAAGGACAGGTGGAGCGAAGCGAGGAGCATCTCTTGATAATCAAGACCAGAGAGGGCCTGTTCGATAGGCTAAAGAAGAGGGTCCAGGAGCTCCATAGCTATTCGGTCCCTGAGGTAATCGCCCTTCCCATCCTGATTGGGAATGAGGGCTATCTCAAGTGGCTGGAAGAGCAACTGCTCGGCAGGGAGGATTAACCCCGATCCGACAAAATTGATCAATACACATTCGATCCTGAGCTGATGTCGCAAGGATTACCGCCATATTGACCCGGGGGTATGTAAGTACACTAAGGGTGAGTTACTGATTCATGTCGGATCGGGGTTAAATTTCCAGTTTGTGCGCACGGTGAGAGAGATATCCTCTGGTGGAGTTGTCTACCGTAAGCGTCATGGCATTACGGAGGTTGCCTTGATACGTGTTCGGCGCCGGTGGGGTCTGCCTAAGGGTAAAGTGGAGAAGGAGGAGGGGTTGGAGGAGACGGCGCTGCGGGAGGTGAGCGAGGAGACCGGCTTGGAGGGGAGGGTAGTAACGAAGATCGGGGATATATCCTATTGGTACGTGGGCAAAACCAAGGAGGGTGAGGCGATCAGGATTTTTAAGCGCGTCTACTTTTACCTGATCCGTTACCTTGGGGGAGATGTGAGCAGGCATGATCACGAGGTCGCCGAGGCCCGCTGGTTTCCCATTTCGGAGGCTATGGCGCAGCTTTCCTATCCTACCGAAAAGGAGACCATGCGTAAGGCCATGGCTCTACTCAAAGATCTA
>JBDHDY010000517.1:0-3699 GCA_039591275.1 Gemmatimonadota bacterium
GGTGAGGGCCGAGTACCTTCTCGATCTTGGCCGCTCCGCTGAACTTGCTGGCGAGCTAACCAGAGCCGCACGGGCCTACGAACAGGTGATCAATGAGCTCGAGGAGGGCAACCCGTTGATTGCCGCTGCCCAGATTAGGCTCGCCGAGATACAGCCTTCCCCTTAAAGCACCGTCTGAATCGATCTGAATCCGCTTCCGTTTTGACGCTCTGACGTCTCGCGTAGGCCTCTACGGGGCCTACCGAGGCGACATAAGGGCGACAACTCCTACGCACTCCTGCGACACCAGATTTGCGTATAAGAGATGTTATGTTAAGTTCTAGCCGCCTTTCGTGTGGACAACTACCCAAAGACCCCATATTACGGGCCAACTACGTTGGTCCCGGCATTTCAGCAGCTGGCCCTGTTGTGGAGAAACTCGGCGGCGATTTGGAGTGCTCGTGCCCCAAGATTGGGCAACGTGTGCAGAAATGGGTCAGGAGAAACCGGGCAGCGGGAAGCGTGTACTTAGGCGATCTAGGCGATCAAGGAATCAGCCCCCGAAATACCAAGCGCCCCTCCCCCATGAGTTGCGGTGCCAGAACCTTCGGCGGATCGGTCGACGGATCGCCCGAAACCTCGAGCGTGTGGCCTGAGGCAGTCCTAACGGACCAAGGGAGCGAAGCTTCTCCGGCATGCGCCAAAACAGCAGCCGCAGCCACGGCCCCAGTCCCGCACGCCATGGTCTCCGCCTCAACCCCGCGTTCGTACGTCCGCATCCCCCAACCGTCGCCGATGCGTGCGACGAAGCTCACGTTGGCACCACCGTCTCCGAGCTGCGGGTGAGAGCGCAGTTCCCTGCCCCGCACTTCAGGATCGGCTTCGGGCGCGTCCAGATCCCGAACCGGAAGGATGAGATGCGGGACGCCCACTTTCACCAGATACGCACCTTCCTCACCACTTGCGAGGTCGATTTCGGCCTTCGAGATGTCCTCGATGTCGGACAGGGATAGCTCCGCAAGCCAATCTGAACCGGGTACGCATCGGCTCCGGAACGAACCCGAGTCCGTCTCCAACAGCATCCCATCGCGCGGGGCGAGCCTCAAGCGAGCCGCCATCTGCGTGGCACAAAGAGAAGCGTTGCCGCACATGTCCGCCCGCCCGCCGTCACTGTTGAAGTAATGGAATCGGACAGCGTCCTTGGTCGATCCTGGCTCCAAGACCACGAATCCGTCGGCCCCAACGCCGACACGGCGAGCGCAGATTTCCCGTATCTGCTCCTGAGTCCAGCGGTCCGCCGGAGTCGTTCGGCCATCCACGCAAATGAAGTCGTTGCCAGACCCCGTGAGTTTGTAGAAGATCGTACCGTTCACAGTCGTCCTGCCATGGCTTTGAGGCGCAGGCGCCACACCATCCATATCGCTTCCCTGACGATGCTACCGGACATCTTGCTCGTACCGTCGGTACGATCAACGAAGACGATAGGGATTTCTTTGATGTGGAAGCCTTTTCGGTGCGCTCGAAAGGTCATTTCTATCTGAAACGAATATCCGCTTGAATGGACCGCATCCAGGTCCAGCGCCTCTAATACCGTGCGGCGAAAGCACTTGAAGCCACCGGTCAGGTCATGGACCCTGAGGCCCGTGATGATCCTGGCGTAGATGTTGGCAAAATAGCTCAAAAGCAACCTGCCCATAGGCCAATTCACCACGGAAGCCCGGCCTCCCAAATACCGCGACCCCAGCACTAGGTCGGCCTGCTCCACTTCCTTCAGAAACTCCTTGAGGTGCTTCGGATCATGGGAGAAATCCGCATCCATCTCGAAGATGTAGGCATAATCCCGCCTCAGCGCCCACTGAAAGCCGGCCACGTACGCTGTACCGAGGCCCATTTTTCCCTCACGGTGCAGCACATAGACTCGGCAGCCATCGCCAGCCAGTTCGTCCGCCACGCGGCCTGTCCCGTCCGGCGAGGCATCGTCCACCACCAGGATGTCGAGGCGCTCGTCCTGCTCGAGCACCTGAGGAATAAGCTGTGGAAGGTTGGTCGCCTCGTTGTAGGTGGGGATGATAACCAGCGCCCGGTCAGACACTGCGACTCCTCCGCACAATGGCGGGGGCCACGCCCGTGATCGCTACGAGAATCAACGAGCCCAGCGTGATGATCTTCCCCATGCGGTATTCGTCGCTTTCGAAAACCAGCTCGATGTCCCGGGCCCCGGCCGACACGGGAACGGTTATCAGAGCTCCATTCCCCCGCACCACGTCCGCTGGCTGCCCATCCACGGTGGCGCGCCAGCCGATGTACCAATTCTCACTCACAACGATGTAACCGTCTACCGGGATTGCAGGAGTGATCGTGAGCTGCATGCGGCCGGGAGCCCACTCGCTGACATCCACCGCCGCCTCCACCGCATCCGGCATCGCCGTCAGCTCTTTCGGTTGTCCATCGAACGTGGTGTCAAGGTACACCAGGCGGTCGGTCAGGAACTGCGGATGCAGAACAGTCGGCGCAGCCAGGGAATCCGCTTCCTTGATGGCCCCGCCAACGATGCGGGCGTACCGCGGAACCGGCACCCGCTCCAACAAACTGCCGGTTCCGCCCCCGGCCGTGGGGACGTCTGAGAGGATGCGACGGAAGCCCGGAAGACTGTCCAGCCCTTGACCACCGGCAACAATCAGATACCGGACAGCATAGAGGTCCAACAGCTTCAGATCACCACGTCCCCAGAACGGCAAATTGCCCCACACGTTCTTGCCACCCATGAGCTCATCGAACGCATGGAGTTCGTTTCCGTGGTGTCCAAGAAGCTGAGGAATCCCGTACGCCATCAGTGCCGAGGTCGAGGCCCCGAAGAGTCCATCTCGAGCGTCCGAGTAGTTCCAGAAGGTACGAGCATTCATCCACAGATCCGTTCCGACCAACCCGATTATCGACAACGCAATCGCCAGGGCGCCGATCTTACCGCGGATGCTCGCCCACCCCACCGCCGCCAGCCCACCCAGGAAGACTGCGCTGCCCAACGCACCGAACCTGATCGAAGACGAGGCGTCCGCGGCCACCCTCAACGCCGGCTGTCCGGTCCGCTCCTGGATACCCGATGCCAGGCCCTCCGCCAGCCAGCCGATAGCACCGACGAGAGCTAGTACCCCGACTCCCACAACCGTCCAGACCCAAATGGTCACGTGGGTCTTGCCTTCTCCCTGTTGCAGTTGTTGCACACCGAGGCCGGCAAATACCGCCGTGACGAATGCAACGATATAGAACGCCATGCCAGGAGCCCGCACCTGCTGCATGAACGGCATTACCTCATACCACAACCGGTAAAAGGGAGTCGTGGCACCGAGACTGATCAGCAAGAACAATGTGGCGATTCCACCCAGCCAAAGGATCAACCGTCTCTGCGCGCGGTCGGCTATTCCGAGGACGGCAAGTGCTACTACGGAAAGGCCGAGGTATTCGGAGTGCAGTTTGAAGCCGTTGCTACCCCAGTAGGTCCGTTCGGAGCTCGCGCCAGTGAACTTCGCGAGTACGAATTCGGGAAGATGGTCCCAGGGAATGGCGAAGGACGTCGCGCGCTCCCAACCGCCGTACGTTTCTGCCCGGGGGGAGAATGGGATATAATACCAAAAGGGCAACATCTGAATCGCCCCGATCAAAAAAATAACAAAGAATGATGAGAGAGAAGAGGGGAAATTTGTAGAGGGTTGGGGTGGTGGT
>JBDHDY010000518.1:0-2829 GCA_039591275.1 Gemmatimonadota bacterium
GAGCGGTGAGAACCTGTTCCGCATGTTGCAGCAGAGAGAGGTGGAACTCAGAAGGCACAAGCAGGGGACACTTCATCGCATCGGTGCCAGGGTCAAGAACCAGGAGAAGTGGGGCCACGTGGCCTACAAGGGCCGGATCACATTTCAGAAAGGGCTCGGTGGCTCATTGGTGGCCCTTGTAGAGTCCAAAGAGGATCGGGACGAGTGGCAACTTCTGACTTCCTTTGTCGGATTCCTGCACCGTCATTTTCGCGATAGCATCAGCAATATCACGCTGACCTACGCGGACGAGTAGCAACCCGGCCAGCTCGCACCCCTCATGGGCTGGTCGTGGCAAACACGGTGTATCCCATCTAGTTCATCAGCATGGCGTGACCGGCGGCCTCGGTTGGGTCAGCCAGTGGCTCACCTTCCCTATCGGCGTTGCCGACATGCCAGGTTATCTCAGAGGCACATTCTGTGCGCAGCGCGCCTTCCTCCTGCCCGTCCAGATGGGCGGGAGCCCGACGTCGCCTAATCCCCGGCTCTTCACATTCGGCGGTATCAACGCCCTCCTTGGCGGCACCCTCCAGTCGTGGATAATCCCCCCAGCAGCTGTTGCCCCACCCTGGTAGCTCTTCCCACGCGGTCTCCATGAACGCGCTACCGGCATCCATTTGGGCCGGTGGAAAAATGGCATAAGCGGTGGACGCGCAACGGCCTGTCGGTTAGGATTCTCCCGGAAGCGGGTGCTTGCACCCATGTTCAATAACGAACCACTCGGGGGGAACCTTGCTAGAAACTGTAGCTTCCGAGGCCCCTACAGCCGCCCCCAAAGCGGGCGAAGACCTCAATCCCTACCATATTGCCCAAAGTCAGTTCGACCAAGCAGCACAGTACATACCTGACCTCAAAGCCGGTCTTATTGACTACCTCAAGGTCCCGGCTAGGCTGATCACCGTCGAGTTTCCCATCGAGACCAAGGACGGAGTTCGCACCTTTATCGGATATCGGTGTGTGCATAACCGTGCTCGCGGTCCCGGTAAAGGCGGTATTCGCTACCATCAGGACGTGACGGCGGACGAGGTGAAGGCGCTTGCTTCCTGGATGACATGGAAGTGCGCCGTGGTGGATGTCCCCTTTGGCGGCGGCAAAGGGGGCGTAGTTTGCAATCCCAAGGAGATGGATCCCGCTGATGTACGGAAGATCACTCGTCGCTTCGTGGCGGAGCTCGGGGAGAATATCGGGCCTCATACCGACATTCCAGCGCCGGATGTCAATACGAATGCCGGGACGATGGCCAGGATCTTTGACACCTATACCATGATGCATCCCGGGGAGAACAACCTGCCGGTCGTTACCGGAAAGCCGGTTGACATGGGTGGCTCCCTGGGTCGACGGGAAGCGACGGCCCGTGGCTGTCTCTTTTCCACGCAGCGTGCGCTCGAGGCAGGCATCGTCAAAGGCCTGGACTCGGTGGACGGCGCTACTGTCGTGGTCCAAGGATACGGGAACGCTGGCGCCATCGCATCCGAATTGTACAAGGAGGCCGGTGCGAGAATCATCGCCGTGAATGATTCACGGGGCGCCATCTTCCGTGAGGAAGGCCTCGATCCCACGGCTGTTGTGGAGCACAAACAGAAAACCGGTTCGGTGATCGATTTCCCCGGTACCAAGAGGATCACTGCAGAGGAGCTACTCGCTCTGCCGTGCGACATCTTGATCCCGGCGGCGCTGGAGAATTCGATCCGGTCTGACAACGCCGATGCCGTGAAGGCTCGGTTCGTCGCCGAGGCGGCGAACGGCCCCACGACACCTGCCGCGGATAAGATTCTCTTCAAGAAGGGAATCATCGTCCTTCCGGACATCCTCGCCAACGCAGGTGGTGTGGCGGTCAGTTACTTTGAGTGGGTCCAGAACATCGAGAACGAGCAGTGGGACGAGGAGAGAGTGAATCGCAAGCTGCTCGTCAAGATGGATCGGGCCACAGACGCGGTGATCGCAATGCAGCAAGAGATCGATGGCTCGCTGAGTCAGTTGCAGGCCGCTCGGAAGGAGCGCGGTCTTGGCGACGGGAAACTCGAGTCCATTGATTTGCGCACCGCGGCCTACGTGCTCGCCATCAGGCGAGTTGCAGAGGTGACATTGGAACGCGGCATTTGGCCGTAATGGGGTTGTTGAGGTCTTAGCTTGGGAAACCAAGCGCTGGGGATGAAAGGCGCGCCTTCCAGATCGGAATGGCGCGCTTTTCGTTTCTTACGAGCGTCGTAAACTCATAGCGTGATGTCACCGCCGGGATCTCTACCGCGCAGCTCGTCAAGCAGTTGCTCGATATCCTGCTTGCGGTCCTTGGCGTCCACGAGCCGTGCCGCCCCCCAGTTGGGCTTCCCTGTGTCATCCATGACTACGTGCACCGTCTGCCCCTCGGCCACCCCTGATGGGAGCAGCGTTACGGGTACTGCGACTTGCCGCTGACGCTCGTCGATCAGTATGGCGGTGACGCCCTCGACACGATCCACTACAAAGACCTGTTCAGTAGACATAGCGCATAACAACACGACCCTGGCGGTTGCGTAGGGTCGCCGTGTCCCCTCTGTTGTTCCAGACGGCCTGCCGTCGGTTCATGTAGAAGCGGTGACGGTCGTCCGTGCCCCCGCCGGTGTAAATCACCGCGCTGTCAGCCGGGCTGATGATCGCTCCCGTGGGAAACGTGAAGCAGTGGGCGGCCGCGTCGCACAGGGTCCAGCCGCCCACCTCCATGGTATCGGTGCTGTGATTGCGGATGACGGCGTACTCTCCATTCAGGTTGTGGTGATCGTTCCCTGGAGCATCGGCTAACACCCAGAGCGA
>JBDHDY010000519.1:0-2826 GCA_039591275.1 Gemmatimonadota bacterium
CTGCTTCGTCCCACGCGACTGGGCCGGCCCACGATTAGCAATTCGTCGTACGAGGACCTGCGGGGCCGCGAGGCGGGAGTCGTCGCTACGCAGGTTGACCGGTTTGCCGAGGAACTCTCGCCCTCGGAGATTGTCACCATCGAGGGGGGGCTGGGGGCGCAAATGCAGGCGTTGGGCTACGAAACGCGTGAGACCGTCGAGGACGGCGGGGCTCCTTCTTGGGGGGCGTCCGGGGGCATGGGCCTTGAAGTGTGGGCAAAGATTCGCAAGATGGCCTGGCTTCAGGACCGATTCGTGGGCGTAACCATCCCGTTCGCGACGGGGACTTCGAGCAACCGATCCCTGCCGCGCGGGTTCTCACCGGACGCGAGAGGGTAGAAGTCCATACATCGGGGGGGTGCCATCGGCACCTTCACCAAGAACTGGACCGGTATGAAGCTCAACACCACGATTCTCTTCGCCATCCTTCTACGCCGCTTGCGACCGGACCTCGTGTGCGACGTTGGGGCGCTCGATGGGCTCCACGCGCGACGCTTTCGGAGTCTGGCACCCGACGCTCGCGTTGTCGCTTTCGAGGCGAACCCGGAACACATCCGAGCGATGAGGGAGGATCAGCGAAACCGCGACGCTCGGATAGAGGTATACCACAAGGTGGTATCGAACTGTGATGGTTCGATCGCATTCTATCTGGAGCACAGCCGTGGACATGGCAGCGATGGGGGTCGTCGTGGTATTTCCTCAACGCGTCGCCGTATCGCGGAAAGTGCTGGTTCCACCACGGTGGAGGTGGATGCCCTCCGTCTAGACACCTTCGTGCGCGAGGTGGCGCCCGCGGTTCGGCGAATTGCCTTGTGGATCGACGCGGAGGGGTCTGGATTCGAGGTGCTCGAAGGCATGGCTGGAATCCACGAACGCGTTTCCTTAGTGCACGTCGAAGTTGAGGCGAGAGAGTTCTGGGAAGGACAGCAGCTCGCCCCTGTCGTACGGAGACTCATGACGCAGTGGTCGTTCGTCGAGGTTGGACGGGGAAGAGCGCGGTGGCAGCACGATCTCGTTTTTGTATCCGCTGACGCGCTTGCGCAAGCGCAGGGGGCCGTAAAGCTGGCGGCGGTCGTTGCAGCGCTGGCGGCGTGGGTTGAGCCGGTGTTGCCGAAGCGATGGATGCTCGAGAAAGGTTGGCTTTCCTGGGGAATCGACGAGTAGGCAGGCCGCTCGCGCTCATCGCTTTCGCACTCCTGGCCGGCGCGGGATGCGGATCCGAGGGGCTGCTTGATTTCCGTGTCCCATCAATCTCGAACGTCACTGCCGTACCGAACCCGCAGAACAACCTGTCGTTTACGGTGCGCTTCGAGGCGGCGAATGTCGATTCGGCTCGCGTCGTGTATTGGTCGCCGGTCGATTCGATGACCACGCCCTTCATCACCCAGACGAGCCAAATCAGCGAGATCACTGTTCTCGGGTTGCTCGCTGGAGCTCGGTACGACCTCGTGGTGGAAGGAGTTGGACCGGCCGGAACCGTGACCTCGCCCGTCGTGCAGTTTGACAGCGGCGACTACGCCACGACCCCCCAGAGTCCAGAGCAGTTGAGTACGAGCTCGATACCGAAATGATGACTGCCAGTATGGTGTGGGAATACGGACATCAACCGCCGATTTTCACCGCGGTTGTGGGATCAGTACAGCGGTTGGGAAACGGGAACACGCTGGTTGGCTTCGGACAAGCCGGCGTAGCGGTCGAGGTAGCACCGGATAACAGTGTCCTGTGGGAGGTTGCGTTGATGATTGAAAGCCAGCCGTCGATCTTCTATCGTGCCACGCGGATCAAGTTGCTGTACCGTTATGAGCGACTGTGATCACCTTCCGGCCCGGCCCCGGATCCACGACGAATGTGCTGAAGCGCGCGCAGGGCTCGGATTCGTGGCGAACGTCACGCTCCGGATGTCCGTGTGTCGTTGCCTACCGAGTGTGACTAGCTGATGAGGATCGATCGCGCGTGACCAGCCCACCGATCTGGATGCGGTGGCGATTTGTCGTGTTTCTTCTCGGTCCGGCAACCCTGCTCCATTTGTTGCTCACGCGCGGCGAGCTTGGAGTTTCTCCGGACTCGGTTGCCT
Source organism: Gemmatimonadota bacterium (assembly GCA_039591275.1). Taxonomy (GTDB): domain Bacteria; phylum Gemmatimonadota; class Gemmatimonadetes; order Gemmatimonadales; family GWC2-71-9; genus JBDHDY01. Next base: position 2,114 of record JBDHDY010000519.1, read on the forward strand.
ACTTGACCACAGCGCAGACGATTGTGCGTGACCAGCGAATCGCCTCGCCGCTGCGCACTCCCGTGCCTCGTCTCATCGGGGAAGGATCGCCGAGCCGCCCGGGCAAGGTGGAAGGCGAGTGGGGAGTGCCTCTGTATCCTCTGACCCACTGGCCACCCGGCTACCCGTTGACGATCGCGGCGGTCATGAAGTTGTCTGACAGCACACCGTTGCGATCCGCGCATGTCGTTGCGCTGCTAACCTTCTGGGCCGTTCTCCTTGTGGTAGCTGCACTGTCGAGGTCCATATCGGGAAGTGAGCGCGGTCTGTTGGCCGCGGCGTTGCTTGGAGTTTTGCCGTTTTTTCAAGACATCGGACGGGTGGTATGGTCGGAACCACTGTTCATGTTCTTCGGACTCCTCTGCATCGCGTCCCTGGGCCGTTGGCGAAACGGTAATCACAAGAAGTGGCTCTGGATTCTCTCATCGACGGTCTTCGCGGCACTCTCCACGTACGTTCGATATGTCGGGCTGGCGTTCTATTTCTTCATCTTGATGGTGATTGCGATTGACTGGTGGGAGCGAGATCCCTTGCGCCGAAAGCAGCTGATTAGGTCAACGCTGGTGAGCGCAGTTATGTATCCGTTGCTTGTCACGCCGTTGGCTCTTCGCAACTTCGCTGTGGCGGGGTTTGCCGGCGGGGTCGGTCTTGAACCCTCTTGGGTTGGTGTATTT
>JBDHDY010000520.1:0-3299 GCA_039591275.1 Gemmatimonadota bacterium
TCTCGTCCTGGCGATACGGCGTGAAGAACAAGGGCGGCGTATCCTGCTTTACATCGGCGTACTTGGTATCGCCGATCACCCCGACGATCTGAATGTCCAACTCGGTGGTTTGGCTGGTCGTGGACATCCACTTTCCAACGGCGTCTCGGCCATTGAGGCCGAACTTGTTCGTGAAGACCTCGTTGACGATGGCGACCTTGGGCGCATTCGCGGCATCGCTTCGCGTGAACTCGCGACCTGCCAATAGTGGCATTCCGAGCGTGCTAAAATAACTTGCACCGACCTTGTTCAGGCGCGAGTTGTCATCGATGTCCGGGCCGGATTCGAAACCCTGCACGGACACGTCGGTACCCCAATTGCTGCCCTCCAAGAGGGCAACGACACCTGCGGAGACGCCGGTTACGCCCGGGATCGCAGCCAGCTCGTCTTCCACGCGCTCGAACAAAGCCTGCGACCGCTCCGGCTCCCAGCCGTTGAGCTCGGGGGAGATACCGAATGTGACCACGTTTTGGGCGTTGAGCCCCAGCTCGACGCGGCTCACGTTCATCAGGCTCTTGATGAAGAGTCCGGCAGCGAACAGCAGGGCCATGGAGAGCGCGATCTGCGCGGTCACCAGCACACCGCGAAAACGCGCCGCCGCGCGCGCCCCCGATGGTTGACCTGAGTCGCCTCGCAAGACTGTCATTAGGTCCGGCCGGGTGCTGTGCAGAGCAGGGTACATCCCAAACAGCAGGCCGGTACCAATGGACAGCGCCCCGGCGAAAAACATCACTGACGGGCGCAGCTCGAGAGCTACCATAGTTGCTGCTTCGGGAGGCAGGATCGACGCGATGGCACCTAGCGTCCAGCGTGCGACCACGAGACTGGCGACGCCACCCATGACTGCTAGGAGGCACGACTCAGTGAGGAGTTGCGTCGCTAGCTGTCTGCGGCTTGCGCCGAGGGATCCCCTGAGCGCCATCTCCATGCTTCTGTTGGCTCCCCGCGCCAGGAGCAGGTTCGCGATGTTGGCGCAGGCGATGAGGAGCACGACCCCGGTGGTGGCGAGCAGGAGCGTCAGGGGTGTCTGCACCTCTTCGTGCAGCGAGCTCTGTCCACGCGGCTCCGCTTCGATGATGATATCCTTGGCACGAAACCGCTCCATTGTCTGTTCGCTCATGCCGCTCTGAAGCGGTGCCTCGACCTCGTTCACGATGCTCTGGTACAGAGTGTTCAGCTCTGCGCGAGCTGCGTCAATGGTCACCTCTGGCTTGAGGCGCGCGAACAGATACGCCCAGTAGGCCTTACGATTCTCGAGGCGGCGACCCCAGTACTCATACATCTGCCCCGCCGTTGTGAAAGGCACGAACACGTCAGGGCTTGCACCGAGCGTCGTCCCCTCGAACCCGCGTGCCGCCACCCCGATGATGGTCATCGGATGGCCGTTGACGATGATTGTCTGGTTCAGCACCCCCGGATCGGCCCCGAGTCGATTCTGCCAGTAGTCATAGCTCAGCACCGCTACGGAATGCTCCCCGACTCTTTCGTCGTCCGTGGGCCCGATCAACCGTCCCAGCGCCGCACGGACGCCTAGGAGTGGGAAGTAGGAGCCCGAGACGAGCATGCCCTCGCCGTTCACGGTCTGGGTGGCGAATGCCAGGTTCGCTCCGTACGAGCGGTGCGCCGCGATGCCCGTGAACGCGTTCTGTTCACGCTCTAGATCCCGGAACATTGGGTAGCTGAACACGGCGTCGCAGTCGCCGGCCTGGTTGCAGGATTGTGATCCCGGCTTCGGCCCCGGAGCGGCAAGGTTGACCAGCCTCTCCGGATCCTGTACCGGCAGGCTCTGAAGGAGCATTTGGTCGAACAGGGAGAAGATCGCTGCGTTGGCGCCGATACCGAGAGCCAGCGACACGACTGCGACGGTCGTCATGAAGGGGGTCCTGGTGAGTGTGCGGATTGCGAGTTTCAGGCCACGCATGGATCCGTCCCTTGTGCGATAGTGGTGGGTGGTGGAGAGCTTTCTTGTACCCTGTTAGGTGTGTGTTCGTGCCCGTGAAGGTTAGACCCCGCGTTGCGTCGGATGGTTGAAAAGCATTACGAACCACCGACTCCGCCCCGGGCACTGCGATTGCCAATTCGCGATTGACGAATTGCGATCGGCGATTTGGCCGTCGGCGAGATCAATCTACAATCGGGCATCCTCCCGACTAGCGTCGCGAACCCACTCGGCATTAATTCCTCCCTCGCCGCGGCGACTTGCGTCGCCGGTCCGCTTCCTACACCCCTGTGCCAATGCCAGCTCGATCCCGGTCGATCATCGTCTACTCGTGCCTCGGCCACCTCTACGTCCATCTCTGCACAGCCTTCTACTTCGTCATCGTCCTGGCGTTGGAGCGCGCGTGGCAGCTTCCCTATCACCAGCTGATCGGGCTGTGGACGCTGGGTTCGCTCATGGTGGGCGCGGTCGCCCTACCAGCCGGGCTCATAAGCGACCGGGTGGGAGCGCCGCGCATGATGGTGCTGTACTTCCTCGGCGTGGGCGCGTGTGCCATCGCGGCGGGACTGGCGGCAACACCGACGGTGCTCGTCGTCGCGCTCACCGGGATGGGGATCTTCGCCGCCATCTACCATCCGGTGGGAGTTCCTTGGCTGGTCCGAAACGCCGGCGCCGCTCGCGGCAAGGCGCTTGGCTTCAACGGGGTCTTCGGCTCCATGGGAACGGCCGGCGCCGGTCTGACTGCCGGTATTTTGATCGACGTCATGAGCTGGCGGGCGGCCTTTATCCTCCCCGGCGCCGTCTGTGCGCTGACCGGGATCGCGCTTCTGGCGCACATGGATGAGGTTGCCGGCCCGGCCCAGGCAGATGCCGCGAGCCGCGACGACATGATCCGAGCGTTCGCGATCCTACTCGTCACCATGTTCATCGCGGGGCTGGTCTATCACACGATCCAAACGTCGCTGCCCAAGGTGTTCGCCGAGCGACATGATGGTCTTGTGGGCGAAGGCACGGCCGGCATTGGCGACATGATGGTCTTGTGGGCGAAGGCACGGCCGGCATTGGGTTCTTGGTCGCGGGGGTGTACGCCGTCGCGGGCGTCATGCAGGTGGCGGGAGGGTACCTGGCCGATCGCTATCCTCTCAAAACGGTGTACCTGACGGCAATACTCGTGCAGGTGCCTGCCATCTGGCTCGCCGCGTCGCTCTCGGGCGTGCCGTTGGTGCTGATCGCGACGTTCATGGTGATGTCCGGTGCCGCCCAACTTCCCGCCGAGAACATGTTGCTTGCGCGCTATACGCCGGCGCGGCGGCACGGGTTG
>JBDHDY010000521.1:0-3184 GCA_039591275.1 Gemmatimonadota bacterium
GGTCCAGGCGCTCGAAGGACGTGTGGCTGCCTTCATTACTCCGTCTCACAGAGTACTTCCAGAGTTTCGGGAGTACGAGCGCTGCAGCACGACGGTCGTGAACGCGTTTGTCGGACCGGTGATGAGCAAATACCTGTCACATCTCGCTGAGGAATTGGATCCCGACAGCGTTCGCATCATGCAATCCAACGGCGGCATCATTTCGTTGCACGCAGCGCAAGAACATGCAGTCCAGACGATTCTCTCCGGTCCGGCGGGAGGCGCAGTCGGGGGGTTTGAAGTCGGACGCCGCGGAGGCTTTGAGAACGCCATCACTTTCGATATGGGAGGTACCAGCACCGACGTTTGTCTCTCGCCCGGAAGTCTCGCTCGGACGACGGAGGCGATCATCGGTGAGGCGCCCATCCGCGTTCCGGTTATCGATATACACACGGTGGGTGCAGGCGGCGGATCAATTGCTTACCGCGATCCGGGAGGGTCGCTCCGCGTCGGACCGGAGAGTGCGGGGGCAGATCCGGGACCCATTTGCTACGGGCGGGGCGGCAGCGACCTCACGGTGACAGATGCGAATCTCGCCGAATTGAAGCTGGCACCAACCGAGGCGGCGGAGGGAATACTCCGCGTCGCCAATGCCACCATGGAGCGGGCGATTCGGGTGATCTCACTCGAGCGGGGGTATGACCCACGGGATTTCACACTCGTCTGCTTTGGCGGTGCCGGTGCGATGCACGCCGCTGACCTGGCTCGAAGTATGAGCATCCCACGTGTCCTTGTGCCACAGGCGGCCGGGACTCTATCAGCTCTGGGGATGCTCCTTGCAGACTTCGTGCGGGATTACTCCCGAACACTGCTGATCCCAACTGCGGGGTTGGAGTCGCAGGTGTTGGAGAGCGCTTTTGAGGAGCTCGAGGAGCGGGCGAGCGCCGAATACGAGGCGGAAGGCTTTGCGCTTGATGAACTGGTGATGGAACGCTCGCTCGACATGCGGTACGTGGGCCAGGGGTACGAACTTGACGTTCCCATGGCTCCGGACTTCGCCAGTGCGTTCCACGTCAGACACAGTCAGCGGTACGGCTACGCGGATCCAAAGCGAGCAACAGAGGTGGTGAATGTTCGCTTGCGAGCAATTGGCGTGACCAAGAAACCGCCCATCCCGAAGCATCAACTGGGGGGATCGGACGCGTCTGCTGCCGTGGTCGGTGAGTGTTCGATGGTGTTTGACGGAAGTGAGCAATCTGCCCAATTGGTAGACAGATCCAAGCTGCGTCCCGGGAATATGTTCACCGGGCCAGCGCTCGTCGTCGAGTACAGCACCACGACGGTGGTACCGCCAGATTTTCATCTGCGTGTCGATGAATGGGAGAATCTGGTGCTTGAAGTGAGAAGTGAGAAGTGAGAGGTGAGAGGGAGAAAAGAGAACGGAGCGCGCTGACAACATTGGTGCAGGGGTGTGGGCATGGTCCGCAGAGGCGAAGTCCCAGGGGAAAGGGGTGGCGGCTGTTAAGGACCCGAGCCGGCGCGGACCGTGCCCGCACCCCTGCCGCCGGCTGGAGTAGGGAAGGTAACGCACGTTTTGGAGATACTCTGTGTGCGGGGAAATAGCATGGCTGCCTGGGATCCCATAACCCTCGAGGTCTTCAGGAATCTCTTCTACTCCGCGGCGGAGGAGATGGGCGTCACCCTGTGCCGCACATCTTTCTCTCCCAACATCAAAGAACGTCGCGACTACTCGTGCGCGGTCTTTGACAGTGACGGACACATGGTGGCACAGGGCGAGCACATGCCCGTGCACCTGGGATCCATGCCACTTTCCGTCGAGGCGGCTATAGCAAACGTCTCCATGGAACCTGGGGACGTGGTCGCAGTCAACGATCCCTACAAGGGCGGAACGCATCTTCCGGACATCACCTTGGTCCAGCCCGTGTACGGAGATGATGGCCGCGAGCCGATGTTCTACGTGGCAAACCGGGCCCATCACTCGGATGTGGGCGGGATGACACCGGGATCGATGCCGCTTGCCAACTCGATCTACCAGGAGGGCCTGCGCATTCCCCCGGTGAAACTCGTGCGCGGCGGCGATATCGTAGACGACGTTATGGCGTTGATATTGGCTAACGTGCGCACTCCAGTCGAGCGCGAAGGAGATCTCACAGCACAGATTGCCTCGAACCGCACGGGAGAGCGTCGCCTGTTAGCCATCGCGGAAAAGTACGGTGCGGATACCGTCGCTGAGTATATGCGGCACCTCCAGTCCTACGCCGAGCGCATGACCCGAGAGGCAATCAGGGCCATTCCCGATGGAACGTACCGGTTCGAGGACTGCATGGATGACGACGGGCAGGGAAACGGACCACTACCTATCGTCGTAACCATCACCATCGACGGTGACCAAGCCCGCGTCGACTTCACAGGGACGGTTCAACAGGCGCAGGGAAGCGTGAACGCCATCTACGCCATCACGTTGTCGGCTGTGATGTACTGTTTTCGGGTCATCGTGCCGTTTCCTATTCCGTCCAATTACGGCACCATCCGCCCGCTCGAGGTCATCGCTCCCGAGGGAACGTTGGTGAACGCGCGGCTTCCGGCCCCGGTCGCGGGCGGCAACGTCGAAACATCGCAGCGGATTGTCGATGTCGTGTTGGGAGCCCTCGCGCAGGCGATGCCCGGAAAGATCCCAGCGGCGAGCTACGGCACGATGAGCAACCTGACCCTGGGCGGGACCGATCCGAGAACGGGTGAAGATTTTGCCTATTACGAGACCATTGCTGGAGGCATGGGAGCGCGTCCTACCGCGGACGGTCTCGACGCCACCCACTGTCACATGACCAACAGCCTCAACACTCCCATCGAGGCGCTGGAGCACACCTATCCCTTCCGCGTCAGGCGGTACGCCGTGCGCCGGGGCTCCGGTGGGCGCGGCACTTATCGCGGCGGTGATGCAATTTGTCGTGACATCGAGGTGTTGTGTCCGGCGCAGATAACGATTTTGAGCGACCGGAGGGTGCACCGACCATATGGCCTAGATGGTGGCGAGGCGGGGCAACCCGGCCAGAATGTGCTTCTCGGGCCCGAAGGGGAGGAACGCGATATCCCTGGGAAGGCGAGTGTGTGGGTCGAGGCCGGAACGGCGATCAGCGTGCGAACGCCGGGTGGAGGGGCGTACGGGAAGCCATAGCAGTGTCGC
>JBDHDY010000522.1:0-2810 GCA_039591275.1 Gemmatimonadota bacterium
CCCTACCGCGAGGGCCGATGAGGAACCTAGTCCCGTACCCTTTGGGACATCGCTGATGATGGAGAGGGTACACGGTTCGGGGATACCGTAGGTGATGGCGGTCTCACGGACTAGGGTATGGGAGCAAGTTGTTAAAGAGCGAGTCTCTTCTACTTGGCTGTATGTGAGACGACAATCTCCAGTAGGACGCTCGTTCCACAGGAGATAAATGTGTCGATTGATCGCGAACGATATAATTGTGCTGCCGTACTTCCTGTAATACTCGGGTAGGTCGGTGCCTCCCCCAAACAGTGATACCCTGAGAGGGACTTTGATAACCCTCATTGGTTGAGCCTTTCTAGCTGGGATTGATACAGTAAGTCTTCAAGTCGCCATACGTATAAATTGAGCCACGTTCTGGTGCCATCGCGTACACGTTTTCATCATACTCCCCGAGAACAATCAAGTCTCCATACACGTCCTGAATCTCTTGTAGCTTTGAGATAAAAGAGCTGAGTGTGTGAATCGGTCCCTCATACCAGTTTAAGCGCCTCATCAGTTCTTCTTCTGACCAACGCCTGACATATTCTGAAAGCATCATTTGACCTTTCTAAACGTGGGGGCGAGTCTCCACCCCACCCCCACATTGATACTAACATATAGACATATACTACAGTAACTAAACTCAGTAGTAGTATGTCGTCGGTGCACGAGTTGATACACCACCCTTGTAGAAGTAGCTTGAATCGGGGTTGGGATCTCTCGTGTGCTGGATTGGAACGTATTTCACATTCTGAATCCTGGCCGCAAGCTGAGGCACCCGCAATACAATGCGAGGCTCAATCTTAGCTTGCACTTTAAAACACCAGCTATCCTTTACCCATGTCCACGCGAACCTGCCATCAGGAGACGGTCGGTAGAAATCCCCGATCAACCCAGCCGTCGCTGCTACCTCACCCTGTAGAAAACGGAAGTCTTTGTACTCAATGTACACACCATCTCGATTGCCCAAGTACTTTAGCGGTACGAGATAGAAGTCACTGGAGTACTCACCGGCTGCGAGATTGGCGTTGTTAGCGTTGTTCTGCTCGTCAATGCCATCGTCTATGATCACCGGGACATTCATTCCGTTGAGCGGGATGGAGAGCTGCTGACGGAGACGCTCGGTCTCGTTGGCAACTACTGTGCCATCCGTATTGAAAGTGATGCCTGCGGCGGTCGAGTAGCGGATCGCTGCGGCCTGGTAGCGCTGGACCGGGACCAACTGTGATAGGATCTGCCACGGTTCGGGCCTGATGACCAGAGCGTGGGTCACGGGAGTTAGACGCTGCCCGATAGCGTTTTTCAGGACATACCAGTGGGCCATCTCGACGATCTCGAAAAGGCTACGATTGACCTGTGTCGCCATGTCTGCGTAGTTGAAATCTTTCACGTCCGAGTCGAGGGCTGGGCAAGTCGTATTGGTGAAGGCGTCTACAAACCCCGTGTTGATGAGAAGATCCATCCCACGGAATTCGCGGTAGCCATCAGCCTGGTTGTTAACCGGGTTTCCGCTCCAAACCATCGGCGATAGCGCGTGCATGAACAGCGGGGGCAGTTCAAAGAGCAATGCCCAGGCTGTAGCAACCTGCATGAGCTGTTCGCCACTCATCTGGCCCATCCCCTGTCCTGGGTGCCACGGGGAATCGCTTCCCAGTTGGTCATTCAGGAGGGTCAGGTCGATGTCACCACGGTTGAGACGTTCGATGATCCTGTCAGGGGTCATTGTTTGCGTTTCACGGCAGACACGCCCCATCGGGAAGTGCTGGATACACGCTTCGGTCTCACCGCTGATGCAGTCATCACATTCGTTGGTTGGTTCGGTTGACGAAGTGGGTTCTACGCCGGTGATGAAGGGCAAAAAGACTTCCCTAAACCTGGTTCCTCTCACGGGTACGTGCTCGGCGAGTCCCTGCCAGTGCATCATTGCAGAGATAACGTCGGGTTCGATTCCTACGGCAACAGAGCCAAGGAAGCCACCTGTACCGTGGACTAGATTGGCGGTACTGTTCTGGATAACGGATGCTTTCTGCTGAGGCAAGAGCGATTTGAGCACAGGCCCCATTGCCTCGGTGATACCCTGTGCAATAGACGTGCTTAGAGAAGCTCTAAACTCGTCAGTAAGAACTTGTGTCATGTCCAGTTCACTCATTGGACACCTCCTATTGAGACAACTTGATCTCCGGCAGGCTGATTTGGTTCTTCAGTGCACCAGAGACAATGTCGCTGACGGCCTTGACGAACTCCGCTGTCTGTTCGTTCGCGGGTGAATCAAGGATGGTTGTCAGTGGTTGATCGGTCTCTGCCTGCTTGAGAGTAGTTGTCTGCACTTTTACTACTGGTGGCTGGGATTCGAGAAGCTCAACGGCTTTCGTCTCGACATCTTTCTCTGCTTCGCGGAGCCGCTTTTCGATGGTCGCCTGCCATTGCGTGATCGATGTCAAGGTGTCGGCGAGAGGCTGCATGGCCTGCTGGATGGACGGAGCCAGAGACTTTGCAACGGTATCGGCGATAACCTTGACGGTTTCGGAAGTGACAGTAGGCTCGACCGTTTCCACGTCATCACCCGTATCGACTTCCTTTACTTGTTCTGTTACTTCTGATGTTTCTTCCTGTACCGGAGCCACCTCCGTTTCAGTCTTTGACTGTTCCGCCACGTCCGGCTGCGCGGTCTCCTGCTCAGGGGATTCCTTTTTGTTACCCAGGGCCTTGGCGAGTAGGGCTTTGATTTGGTCTAGGATGGTTGGCTCATCGCTCTTGGTCACGACGTTCGCTTCGTCTGGGAGAGACTT
>JBDHDY010000523.1:0-2808 GCA_039591275.1 Gemmatimonadota bacterium
AGCACTATGGAGGCAACGAACCAACGTCCGAGCTGCTGATTCGATTTTGGCAATCGCAGGCTGGGAACAGGTGGGCGCCTTCTCATCTCGTGAGAATATACACCAAGGGCGCAGGAACCTTCCCGGGTTCCAGCGCCCTAGTTGTGATCAGGTGGCCGACTGTGTGCGCCTGCGTACCGGCGGCGCACGGCTCCTGCGTCCTACCCTCCGCCCTCGGCGGCCTGCGCCTCTTTGGGCGTGAAGCCGATCACCTGTACGCCCGCTGCTCGGGCAATATCCATCGCTTCGATGACATCCTGGTACGACCGGTTCCGAGCGGTCTTGACGAACATCAGCTTGGCCGGCCGATTGTCGTAGATCTCGTGGAACGCACCATCGAGCTCAGATTTCCGGTACGGCGCGGCGTTGATCTCGTACGTGCCGTCTGCCTTCAGCTCGAGCACGATCTGATCGCTCTCATCGCTCGCCTGCTGTTCTTCGGCTGCCTCCGACGACGGAACCTGCACATCCATCGCCTTCCGCGTCTGGACAATGGTCATCATGAAGATGATGAGCAGCACCAGCAGAATGTCAATCATCGGGATGACGTTCGGCTCGCTGTTATAGCTGCCCGTCGCGCTCTGCAGAGACATTACCGTCCCCTCTCTTCGTCACGCTTCTGGTCGGTGATGGTGGCCAGCACGCGCACACCCGCCTCCCGAGCAATCTCCACGGCGTCCTCGATGTAGCCATAGGGCAGCGATTGGTCGGCTCGGAAGTACAGGATCTTGTCCTTCTGACGATCCTGATACACCTGCATCAGATAACTTGCGAGGCTGTCGTTGACAATCTTCGACGTCTCGCCCTGGCCGTTGTCCAGATAATAGCTACCGTCGAGATCGATCCCTAGGACGATGTCGTTGTCTTCCTCCGGCCGGCTCTCGTAGTTCTTGGCCTGCGGCATCGTTGCCCGGAATCCACCACTGATCACCGGCGTCACGAGCATGAAGATGATCAGCAACACCAGCATGACGTCGATCATCGGGATCACGTTCGGCGTGGATTTTACATCACCTTCTTGGTCGCCAGCGGCCATTCCCATAGCCAGATCCTCCTATCAGAGTTCGCAGCTTCGATCCACAGCAGGACCTTTACTACTGGATCGGTTTCGGGCCAGCCTGCTGGGCCTGGAACTCTTTGGTGAAGATCGAACGGCCGAACTCGGTGCCCACACTCTTGATCAGGAAGTCGATCAACTCCTTGGAGGTGTAGAGCATTTCGACCGTGACGTTTTCGATGGCCGTGGTGAAGTAGTTGTACATCCACACCGCGGGAATGGCGACCAGCAGACCGAAGGCGGTCGTGATCAGCGCCTCGGCGATACCCGCCGACACCGCCGCGAGACCACCGGACCCGGAAGTCGCCATGCCGACGAACGAGTTTACGATCCCCATGGTGGTGCCCAACAGACCCACGAACGGCGCCGTCGAACCCACGGTGGCCAGGATGGCGACACCTTTCTTGAGGTCCGCCTGGAGGAGCAGCATCTGCCGCTCGACCGCCCGCTCGGCGGAGTTGATGTCTGCACTGGTTACGGTGGCTTGATCCGTGAGGAGCGGTTTCACCTCGGCAAGCGCATCACCGAGCACCCGCGCCACGTGAGAGCGTCGCTGCTTCTCAGCGAGCTCAATAGCTGCGTCGAGCTGTTCCTCCTGCAGGAAACGCGCGAACTCTGGCGCAAACTTGCGGGTCTCTTTGCGGCTTCGGAAGAGCCGCCACCACCGACCCACACCCACGCTCAGAGAAATCACGGACATGACCATGAGGATGATGATGATGCCACGGGCGAAGGCACCGGCATCATGCCAAAGCGCAAGAAGCGATAACTCCATAACTCGTTGCCTCCTTCAATACGTCAGACTGGTAGTAAAGCTACTAACGGCTCGAGTGTTCGAGTGCCCGTGCCGCTACTCCTCTTCGTTGTTCCGCACAATCGTGAACGAAATCTGCTGCTGCACCAACACCCGGACCGGCTGGCCACGGACGCGACCGGGTCGATACAGGCTTCGGCGAATTACGTCGATCGCTGGAGCCTCGAATGCCCGGTTCGTGGACTGGAGAACGTTGATTGAGGACACCTCAGCGCGGCCCGTCGTATCGATGACGAACTCCACGATGACGAATCCCTCAATACCGGCCTGACGAAGCATCTCGGGGTACCGCAATGGTGGACCGGACAGCCGCTCCGGCCGCTCGTCCACCACGGCCTCGAGGAACGTCTGCGTTAGGTCCACAGGCCCAGTGCCCCCTACGTCACCACCAAATACTCCGCCTTCGACTCCGACTCCCGAGAAATCTCGGGGGTCGAACGTCTGACTCAAATCGATCGGAGGGATCTCCGTGGGGACGTCAATCGGCGCGAGCAGCGTCTGGAATCCCGCAGGCGGTGGGTCGAGCGCCCTCACCTCGGGTTCCTGCTCTTCGAGCTCTTCCTCTTCTTGGATGAAGACCATCGTGGTGTCGGTCTGGAGCTCCTCGACGATCTCCTCGGTCTTGATCGTGGCTACCACGGCACCCCAAATCATGAAGCCGTGGACGATCGAGGACATGATCATCCGTGGGATGGATCTCCCATACATTCCGACCTTGACCTGCGACTCAATCAAATTGTCAAACACGCAAGTACCTCCTGCCGGATTCGCTCGTCAATCTACGTGTGATCTGGATCACCTGTCTGACAAAACGGTGGGTCAAACATTACAAGTCGATGACAGTCTCGTTACACGTTGTCGCCACGATGACATCTGCGACGTCATCTAGGCCGCGGCT
>JBDHDY010000524.1:0-2807 GCA_039591275.1 Gemmatimonadota bacterium
GTCCTGTGGATCGGCATAGATGTGCGTGTAATACCATGCACGTTGCCGAAGATTGTTCTCTTGGTTCACACGTTGCCAGGTTTTGCCGGCGTCGTCGGATCGATACACGCCGCCTTCCGGCTCCGCTTCGACGAGGGCCCAAACCCGGTCAGGGTTCGCCGGTGAGACCGCAACGCCGACCTTGCCAACCATGCCGGTCGGAAGGCCGCCACTGAGTTTCTCCCACGTGTCTCCGCCGTCGGTCGTTTTGTAAACCCCGGCCTCTTCGCTTCCACTGATCAATGCCCAGGGCTTGCGCTCGCCACGCCACATACCGGCATAGATCTCTCGTGGATTGCGGGGATTCATGGCGAGGTCGGCCGCGCCGGTGCTGTCGCTCAAGAACAGCACTCTGTCCCACGTCGCGCCACCGTCCTTGGATCGGTAAACCCCCCGCTCCTCGTTCCTGCCGAAGGCATGACCAAGTGCCGCGAGATACACCCAGTCGGGGTTGTTGGGATGGACGACGATTCTTCCGATCTGACCAGCCTCACGCAGACCGGCGAACTTCCACGTCCTACCTCCGTCATCGGACTTGTAAACGCCACGACCGGCTGAGACGTTGCCCCGGATGCAGGCGGAGCCTGTCCCAACATAGATGACGTTGGGGTCAGCATCGGCCACGTCGATCGCGCCTATGGCTGACACGTCGAAGAAGCCATCCGAAATGTTCTCCCACGTGGAACCGGCGTCATCGGTCTTCCAGACCCCTCCGCCGGTCGTGCCCATGAAGAAGGTAAAGGGATCAGCGGCTGTGCCGGTGACCGCAGTCGATCGCCCTCCGCGATATGGGCCGATCATGCGGTACTGCATGGCGCTGAAGAGCACCGGATCGTGTATGACGTTTTGATCTTCCTGGCCAACGAGCGGTAACGGGGTGAGCGGAAGTAGCGCCACGAGACCGATCGTCGAGACCGATGTGGCAACGCATCTTCGAATGTCCATCATCACACCTTCCTTATTTATGAAACTCAGCCTTTTGTGAGCTTTCCTATCGAATTGCATATGGTCGTGTGGTGACCACCCGTATTTTGTGCCGCAAACCCCGGTGTCGCCAGGGGTAGGCTGCGGTCCGCCAGCTCCCTGCTGCCGGCGACCGGCTGCCTGTGGCAGTGATGTGAGAATCGTTCGCGACGCCGGTATGCGTCCAGGCGCGTCGCAGCGCTGGACAGACGACAATCGGCCCGTATTATCGTCTCCTGACCCCGGATTATGAGGTGAAACCATGTATGGATATCGCTCGTTCGTATCCGGCTGCTGCGCATTGGCCGTGGCAAGCGTCGCGATGGCTGCACCGGCAGCCGCGCGACAGGATGTCCCTGACTTGAGCGTCGAGCTCGAGGTCGTGGGTCGAGTCATGAGTTCTCCGCGGCTGGAGGCAGCCTTCGCGTACGTCATGGGGTCCGAGGAGGAGACGGTGCAGGAGTGGCTGAGTCTGTGCAATGCCTACAGCCCATCCGGCAACGAGATTCAGCGTTCGCGTCTCCTGTTCAAACTGTTTCGCATCTACGGGCTCGAGAACGTGCACATCGATGACGCGTTGAACGTCATCGGAGTCCGGCCGGGAAGTGGTGAGGGCCCCACGGTGGTGCTCAACGCTCATCACGACAACGTGGCCCTCTGGCCCGAAAGCCAGCCAGTAGAGGCCTTTGTGGCCGACGGCCGTGTGTGGTGTCCCGCTGCAACCGACGACCTCATGGGAGCCACGCAGATGCTGACGGTGTTGCGGGCGTTGAACGCTGCCGACATTCAGACCTCAGGGGACCTGTGGTTTGTGGGGCTCACCGGCGAAGAGGCTCCATTCGGACCCGGTCACCCCGACGCCAGCCCCGGTTCCGAGCAGTTCGTCCGGGCCAACGTTCCTCACAACATCGACTGGCGGAACGGCGACATCCTCGTTCAGTTCCACGGCGGTGGTGGTGAGGGGGTGAACACCGGAAGCGTTCCGATGCGACATCGGACGCAGCTCAGGATCTTCGCGCCGTTCGACAAGGATCGGTGGGCCCCCCACGCGGTCGACGTGCTGGCGCGAACCGTGGCGCGAATCGGTCCGGAGGTGCGCGATCCTCGCTCGACCTCAGTTCCCTTCCGACGGACGGGTAGCGGCGAACTTCCCCCTGCGGTGCTCTTCATGAACATGGGAATGATCGGAGCCAGCCAGATCATAAGCCGGCCTGGAAGTGAGGCGTGGGTGCGGTTCGACATGCGGTCCCCTGCCGAGAGCCGCCTGTGGCAGGCGCACGAAGCGATTCAGCGGATCGCTGGCGAAGAAGTGGCGCAGATGGGCGACACTTACTCCTTTGTGTACGAGATCAACAGCAAAAACGGCCTAGAGGGGGGGATCGAAGGGTTTGATCAGGTCGACAATCCTCCGGCCCGAATGGCGGCGGCCGCCGCGCAGGCGTTGTATAACACGAGCCCCGTGATCAATACCGGCACCGGTTGTGGTGATTGCGTGCGGGCCTACCGCACAGGCATGCCTGCGTTTTCGCTGACCGGTAACGTCGTGGACTATGGGAACGGGCGGTTCGAAACCAGTGGCAGAGCAGGGCTGCAATCTCGGGTGCGCCGTAAGACCTCCGGACACGACGTGACGGAGAGCGGTGAGATCGTGCGCCTCTGGTCGGGAGTTAAACACGGTATACTGTTTGCTGTTTCGTACGTGGGGTTGGCGAACTGAAGGGGAGTGGGGAGGAGGGAGTAGGGAGGAGGAAGCAGTCAGTAGGTAACAGCCAGCGGGCGTGGTCGACTCCCTCCTCCCTCCTCCC
>JBDHDY010000525.1:0-2993 GCA_039591275.1 Gemmatimonadota bacterium
GGGCAAAAGCGCACAGGCATACTGGTTGGTGAGCTGCCCCAGCTGGTCAAACTCGGTACACAGCCGGTCGGACAGCGCTGCGTGCTGCCCCAGATCGTTGGATCCCCAGCAAAACCCCTGGCCGACCGCGGTCAGCGCGCACGAGTAGTTGCCGTTGGCGTAGACCTGACCGGCGGACAGGTCACCCACCACCTCCGTCGGTGTCGAGGGACTCGAGCCGGCTGGCGTGCCCGTTTGGCCAGCTTCTGCACTACCCCAACAGAGCACCACCCCCTGCGTGTCACGCGCACAGCTATGCTGGTCGCCCGCGGCGACCGCGGTCAACGCTAAATCGTAGTCGACCCGCACGGGCGTCGTGGCTCGATCCTGCGTCCCGTCCCCCAGTTGGCCGCCGGTGTTGCGACCCCAACAGTAGGCCTCACCGGTGTCGGCGGTCCCGCACGTATGAAAATTGCCGGCCGCAATCTGTGTGAACGTGAGGCCGCCTCCTACGGCGACCGGCTGGTTCTTGTCCTGGCTCGTACCATCTCCGAGTTGCCCTTCCCCATTCCACCCCCAGCAATACCCCGTTCCATCAACGGCGATTCCACAGGTAAAGGTGCCGCCCGCCGAGAGACTGATGAAGGAGATCCCCCCAGCCACCGGCGTTGGCTGGGTCTTGTCTTCGTTCGTACCGTCACCCAGCTGGCCGGTGAGATTCAACCCCCAGCAGTAGGCCTCTCCCGCGGACGTGATTCCGCAAGTGTGGCCGCCGCCACCGGTGATGTCGGCGAATTGCACTCCGCCACGCACCGCCACCGGCACCGAGCGGTCCTCTTGGGAGCCATCTCCGAGCTGGCCGTCACGGTTCCAACCCCAGCAGAAGGCGTCCCCGGTCGCCGAAAGGCCACAGGTGTGCTGAATGCCCGCCTCGATCCGCTCCAACAGGACGTTCAGATCGGGGTCCACAGGGTCGTCTCCCCCGCACCCCACGGCAAGCGCCACTAGCGCTGAGGCTAACCATGCCCTTCGAACAACGTCAATGACCATTGGCCTCTCCTAATGCATGCATTCTCGGCGGATATTCAGGATACCTCCGCCAGGATCTGTTTTCCAGAGTCGCTCAGCGGGCGGACGGGCCGCGTGGCTCAGCAGCCGACCACGGTGGCCACCACTTCCCGATCTCGCCCCCGGTTATCCAGGTTCAATACCACCACCTGCTGCCAAGTCCCCAGTTGCAGGCGGCCGTCCACCACCGGCACTGCAATGCTGGTCTTGAGCAGAGCCGACCGCACATGCGAGAAGCCGTTCCCGTCCCCCCACCGGGCGTTATGCGCGTAATCCGCCTCCACAGGGGCCATCCGGTCCAGGGCTACCCGCAGGTCCTCTAGCGCCCCGCTCTCGTATTCAATGGTCGTCACCGCTCCGGTCGATCCCACCAAAGCCACAACGGCGAGACCCGCCGTAATCCCGGATTCACGCACGAGATCCTCCAACTCGGGCGTGAAGTCACGAATACCAAACTCCGCAGGGAGCCTAAAGTTCCAACGGCGCTGGGCCGTGAGAGGGGTGGATCCTGTCACATCGGTCCCCTTGGCAAATGGTGCGATCCCGAGCGAGCTGAGAGGGCCACTGAGGGCTGCCAAGCTGCGGAGTCGAGACGGACGGTGCTCAACCCGCACAGCAAATCGGGCCATGTCCGCGCTAGGGTTGGCCAGCCACCCGGACGGGGTCAAAAGTGGCAACACCGGTACCACTGGATCCGTCTCCGAGCTGCCCTCGATCTCCAAGCCCCCAGCAGTATGCGACGTTGTCGGTCGTGACGCCGCAACTATGCTGGGTGTTTGCGCTGATCATTTTGAAGCTCAGGTTGCCGCTCACTTCCATCGGCGTCTTGCTGCAAGCGAGCTGCACGTCGCCGGGCCCTCCACAGGAATCGTCTGGTCGGGAGCCCAGCTGCCCACTCTGGTTGAACCCCCAACACCATCCGCCTCCCGAACCGGCCACGCCACAGGAGTAGGCACCCCCCGCGCTGACCGTCACTAAATCGGTATCGGTGACGACCTGTACGGGCACTTGCGAACCGTCTGTCCCACCGTCACCCAGTTGGCCAGATTCGTTGCCACCCCAGCAGTACGCGTCCCCAGCGTCGGTCACGCCGCACGTGTGCTTGAAGCCGCCCGCGATCGCCACCAGAGTCAAACCTCCAGTGACGGCGATCGGTGATGGGGCATCTGTCGCGGAGCCGTTTCCGAGCTCCCCTTCCGAGTTGCCCCCCCAGCAATAGGCCTCACCGCCAGCCGTCACGCCGCACGCGTGCTGCACTCCGGCCGCAATGTCGGCAAAGGGTAGGCCTCCCTGCACAGGTACCGGAGCGTTCCGGTCCGTCTTGGTCCCGTCCCCCAGCTGGCCCGCCGAATTCCAGCCCCAGCAATAGGCGTCGCCCTGAGCGGTGATGCCGCAGTTGAAGAACCCTCCCGCACTCACCTTCGTGAAGGAGTGCCCGCCCGCCACCAGCGTGGGCTCTCTGGCGTTGGCATTCGAACCGTCGCCGACCTGTCCGCTCTGGTTGAGCCCCCAGCAATAGACATCTCCGGAGCTAGTCACACCACAGGTATGCTCCGCTCCTGCACTCAGGGCCGCAAAGGTCCGCCCCCCCTTCACCGCCACTGGGACGTCCCTGTCATCCGTGTCGCCGTCCCCCAGCTGCCCGCTTGCGCCCCAGCCCCAGCAGAACGCCTGGCCATCCGCCGTGAGGCCACACGAATGCAGGGAACCTGCGGTTATGCTCGTCAGCGCGGCGGCGAGCTCCGGCTCCGAACTAGAACTATCGCCGCATCCCCCGAGGGCCATGGGGACCCCCAGACCGAGAAGCAGCCATCTCCGAGCAACCTTTGCTATCATGTATCCTCCTCTTTGCCCGCAAGGGCGGGTACTCGAACGCTGTCCTCCTGCGCCGCGCTGCGCCAGATGTCCGCTCCAGCTCAAGGGCCTGTCAGACAATCCGGAGGGAG
>JBDHDY010000526.1:0-4634 GCA_039591275.1 Gemmatimonadota bacterium
GACGTTGCGGGAGTTTTACCAGCTCGAACGACTCTGGGCTGACGCACCTTCAGTTCACACCGGCTCACACGGGTAGGTCACCATGCGCCGATTACTCGGCCTCGTCTCCGTCGCCACGCTGCTGCTAGCGCCGGGAACGAGCGCCCAGTATTTCGGGCAGAATCGCGTTCAATACCGTGATTTTGATTTCTCGATCATCCGGACCAAGCATTTCGACGTCTATTACTACGACGACGTCCGTGCGGCCTCGCTGGATGCCGCGCGGATGGCAGAGCGAGCGTACGGTAGGCTCTCACGCCTGTTAAATCACCAATACCGTGAGCGGCAGCCCGTCATCCTCTTCGGGTCCCACTCGGAATTCCAACAGAATAATCTGACCGACATCAGCGAGGGCGTCCAAGGCGTCACCGATCCCTTTCGCCATCGCGTGATGTTGCCCTTCACCGGATCGTACCGGGACTTCGACCACGTACTTCAGCACGAAATCGTGCATCAATTTCAGTTTGATGTCTTCGCCCGGGGTCGGGTTGGCGCCGGACTGTCCCGGCTGATGGCCGTCCAGCCGCCGTTGTGGTTCATGGAAGGCATGGCCGAATACCTCTCCGTCGGCCCCGTGGATCCACCGACAGCAATGTGGCTGCGAGATGCCGCGCTGGAGGGCCGTCTCCCGACGATCGAACAACTCACTCACGACCCGAGCATCTTCCCTTATCGGTTCGGCCATGCCCTCATGTCGTTCATCGGGCACCGTTGGGGAGACGAAGTAATCGCCGAGTTGCTTCACGGCGTCGCGGCGTCGGGGTTGGCGCCTGGGTTCACACGCGCCCTCGGCATATCCCTAGAAGATTTGTCGCATGAATGGCACGATGCGGTCCAGCGCGAGTATCTACCGCAGATACGGGACCTGGACAAGGCCCGGCATTTTTCCCGGCCCTTGTTGACTCGGCACCGATCCAAGGGCGGGCTGCATGTCTCGCCGGTGTTGTCACCAGACGGTCAGGATATTGCATACTTCTCCGAGGGTGGGTCGTTCTTCATTGATCTGTATCTAGCCGACGCCACCACAGGGCGGATCAAGCGGCGCCTCGCGAAGAGCGCATTCAGTGCGGACTTCGAGAGCCTCCGCTTCCTCAACTCGGCGGGAGCATGGTCTGCAGACGGTCGATTCTTTGCTTTCCCGGCCAAGCACGGTGGGCGCGACGACCTCGTCATCTTCGACGTACAGCGCAAGAGGATGCACCGACGCATCGAAGTGGAGTTGACGGGCATCGCCAACCCGTCGTGGTCCCCTGACGGAACTCAGCTTGTCTTCACCGGTTTCAGCAAGGGCTGGTCCAACCTCTTTCTCATCAACGCCGACGGCACCTCACTTCGCCAATTGACCGACGACCGCTACGCTACATTGCATCCGGCGTGGTCTCCCGATGGTCAGACCATCGCGTTCGCCACTGACCGCGGTCCGCAAACGGATCTCGAACAATTGCACACGGGTGGATTGGCCCTGGCGCTCTTTCGACTCGAGTCGCACACGATAGAGCTGCTTCCAGGCATGGATGGGCAGAACATCAACCCCCAGTGGTCGCCGGACGGTAAATCACTCGCGTTCGTTTCTGACCGAACGAGTATTCCCAACGTCTTCCTCTTCGAGCTGGAAGAAAACGCGCTGTACCAACTCACGAACGTCTTCACCGGCGTGTCGGGGATCACTCCCATCTCACCAGCCATCTCGTGGGCACGAGAGGCGGATCGCCTTGCTTTCGGTTACTACGAAGCCGGTGAATACAACGTCTACGCGGTAGACAATCCGCGGTCTCTCAAGGGAGAGCGTTACCCGACGCTCGTAGCAAGGGTTGATCCAGCACTGGCGGTGCCCGAGGTATCGCTCGATCCATTGTCGGATTCGGACTCCGCTCTATCGAACGGTAGACTGGGGGCCGTGTCCTTCTACCGTGCGAGCCAGGGATTCAGGAGTTCCGCCGCCGGACCGACAAAGCCTGTGGCCGAACGCAAGCCGATTTCTGTCAAAGCCCTGCTCGACAGCGCCGCCCTGACTCTTCCGGACACTGCGGATTTTCAGTTTGACACGTATAGCCCAACGCTCAAAATCGACTATGCCCTTCAACCGAGCATAGGCTTCCAGCGCGACAACTTCGGCTCCGGTGTGTATGGCGGTACGGTCATCTCGCTTTCCGACATCTTGGGCAACCGGAGGGTCGTGTTGGGCGCGCAGGTCAACGGCCGGATCGAGGAAGCCCAAGTCTTGGCGGCGTACGCAAACCTCGCACACCGAACTAGCTGGAGCGTTGGATACCGGCAGGACCCCTACTTCTTCTTCACGGGAGGATATGTCTCCACGGATCCCAGCACCGGCCAGCAGATACTGACCCAGCGAATCGAGCGCTTCATTGTGCATCGCGCGTTCGCCGAAGCCCTGCGTCCCTTCAACCGGTATAGCAGACTCGAATTCGGGATCAGCGCCATCAACGTGTCGCATGCCATGTTGGATTTTCAGACCTCGTTGCAGTCACTCTCCGGATTCAATCTCGAGCGCAATCTGACCAAGACCCCACTGGGCGGTGCAAGCTATCTGCAGCCCTCCGTGGCTCTGGTGTATGACAATTCGGTATCGCTGTGGACGGGACCGCTGTTTGGACGTCGCAGTCGTTTTGAGTACGCTCCGGCCTTCGGCACCTGGCGATTCCACCAGTTCCTGGGAGACCACCGCCGCTACGACCGGCTGTTCGGGCCTTTCGTCCTGGCGACGCGCGCGCTGTTTTTCGGGCGTTTCGGGCGAGACGTTCATTGGAACGCCTGAATTGCTCAGAGGATACACGTCCGGTTCGTTCCGCCGGTTCGAGTGCGCCAACGAGGTCGAGACGGACGTCAATCGATGCGGCGCGCTCGATCAACTCATCGGGACGCGCCTGGGGGTGTTCAACGCCGAGATCCGTCTTCCCCTGTTCCGCCAGCTTCTCCCTGGCGTCTCGCCCCTCGAGGTAGGTTTCTTCTTCGACGCCGGAGTTGCCTGGCGGTCCGGTTCCCGAATCGAGTTCCACCGCGACGAGCATGACAATCCGGCCGTCGTACGCACACCTCTCACCAGCATCGGCCTCTCTATCCGAGGAACTGTCCTCGGTTTCATGGTACTCCGAGGAGATTATGCCAAACCGCTGAGTCGGCCCGGCAAGTCTGCCTTCTGGACACTCAGCATCGGACCCACCTTTTAACCGCTTGCCGACCCCCGCGGAGAGATCTAGCTTAATAATTCGTGCTAGATTACGTGATGCGGCGTCTTCTAAAGCTCGTCCTTCTCGCCGGGGCCCTCGCCTGCCGCTCCGAGCCTCCTCCCCATCCGGTCAAAGAAGCCTTCGTCCGTGACAACCGTACTGCGTCGTTCGGTACTGCGGTCGCTTTCCGCTTCCCCTCTCAGCGGGGACGAGGAGTTCGCGTATACAACCTCCCATCTATGGAGGAGTTCAACTGGCGGTTCGAAAACCCGGACCTAGTCGCTACTGAGGTGATCGGCTTCGTCGCAGATGAAGACCAGATCTACATTCGTACGCCTGACTCTCACCTCGTCGCACTGGAGCTTGCCACCGGCCGGCAGAGAACCGTCGACTCCGGCGTCGTCTCCGCCGCGTTCGGACCTACGGGTAGCGCATACTCCATTCGCGCCGACAGCACCATCGGTGCTGTGCGCGATCGCCGGGTGTCCGAATGGCCCGATACGCTTGCGGCGCTGCCTACCAGCGCATGGGGCACCACCGGTGGTCGCCTCGTCGTCGTGGAGCCGTCGACCAGCGGGCGCACGGTCAAACGTCTGGCACCGGACGGACAGGTGGGGGCGACGGATCTTCTCCCGGACGGTGTCACGGCCTCCTCCACGTGGGGCGACCTCATCGTCGTCTCCGCTGACTCCGGATTGCATGGCATTGAACCCGGCAACCCGGCGGGGCGGACCTTTGCACGACTGCGATCACGGGCGGCGGCTGTGGCTGTATCCCCTCCGGGACACCGCGTAGTCGCGGCTACCGAAGGCGCGGAACTCGTGGTCCTCGACCGTTTCCAGTTTCGCGAGCTCTTTCGTCGCGCGCTTCCCGGCATGGTCACGGGCATTCGGTTCGATCCCTACGGTCGGTACCTTCTGCTCCGCCCAGCGGCAAGCGACTCGGTGTGGATCATCGACGTGGCACAGCCCGCGGATACGATACGGGTGACGGCTGGCTCCTGGGACGCAGACCTGCCCACGATCACTCCCGGCGGGACAGCCTTGATTCGCAGCGGGCCAGACGTGGTCACCGTCGACCCTGACACCGGCAGGGAAATCGCCCGGGTCGCGGACGCTGACGATGATCGCTGGCTCGTAGTTCGCTGGGATGCGCGTCGGCCGATGTTGCAGATGCTCGCGGAGCAGGGGGCGGCGCCCACGGAAACCGGCGAACTGTACTTCGTGCAAGTGAGCGCAACGTACAACCAGGCCTGGGCCGCCGATTTGGCGAACAACCTCCGCCAAGCGGGGTTGGATGCCCAGGTGTTGACCCCAACACCGGGAGACGACCGGTACCGCGTGGTCCTAGGCCCCTACCCGTCGCGGCCAGAGGCCGATGAGGTGGGACGCACGCTGGGCCAAGCCT
>JBDHDY010000527.1:0-2798 GCA_039591275.1 Gemmatimonadota bacterium
GTCGACATCCAGCAAGACATACAGGCACACCTGGGACGTGCCCACGCTGATCACATTAGAAGCGGCGGCACCGTCCGGATCGTATTTTTTGATGGCCCAGTCACCAGCATTGCTTCCCTGATAGCCGGCTACAACAATGTTTCGAGCATCGTCGATGGCGATGGCCATAATCTCATCAACCGGGCCTACTCCCGCTTCCGTGATCTTGCCGCTGCCGCTGTCTCCCCAGGCCGCACAGGAGGAGCCGCCGTCACACAGGACGCCGGCGGGATCGTATTTGCGAATTTGCCAGTCATCGTCGCTGGCACCAGTGTAGATGTATCCGGCCACGTAAATGTTCCTATCAGTGTCAATGCTGATGGCCTTCGCCATATCCGTATTGAGTGATTCGGAGAAGACCATACCGTCGCCGCCGCCCCAGCCCTCATTACAGGTGCCGCTGCTGTCGCACAGGTCGCCGTCGGAACCGTATTTTTGCACCAGCCAGTCATCGCCGTTGGCGCCGTTGTCGGCGTATCCGGCCACGTATATGTTCTTATCCGAGTCAATGGTGATGGCATAGGCCCAATCCCAATTCGATCCGCCCGAGTCGTAGGTGATCGTGCCGTCGCCACCGCCCCAGCCCTCACTACAGGTGCCGCTGCCGTCACACAGGTCGCCGTCGGAACCGTATTTTCGGATAGCCCAATCATAGCCATTGGTTCCCTGGTAGCCGGCCACATAAATGGCCTTGTCGGAGTCGATCGCGATGGCATGAACAGTAGCACCCGTGCCGGGGCCGTAAGTGACGATACCGCCGCCGCCGCCCCAGCCCTCATTACAGGTGCCGCTGCTGTCACACAGGTCGCCGTCGGGGCCGTATTTGTGGATGGCCCAGTCGGTGGCGCCGCCGCTGAACTGCAGACCGCCTACGTAGATCGCCTTGGTGGAATCAATGGCAATGGCATAGGCGATGTCCATATCAGTGCCGGTCGAATTCCAGCTGACCTGACCGTCAATGCCGTCGCCATCACTGGTGCCCCAGGTGGTGTCCAGGTCCCCGCTTGCATCGTATTTGCGGATGGCCCAGTCATCGCCGTTGCTGACGGTGCCGATGTATCCGGCCACGTAAATTGCATTGGTGGAATCAATGGCAATGGCATGCGCTTTGTCGTTTCGGGAGCCGCCGGAGTTATGGGTGATCTGGCCGCTGTCGCTGTCTCCCCAGCCCGCACAGGAGCCGCTGCCGTCGCACAGATCCCCGTTGGCGCCGTATTTTCGGATCACCCAGTCATAGCCGTTGGCCGTGGTTTGCTCGAATCCGGCCACGTAAATATTGCCGGATGTGTCCGTCACCATGCTGCGGGCATGATCCTGCTGACTGTCGCTGGAATCATAGGTCAGGGTCGCGCTGACAAAACCGGAGATGGTGGCCTGCTCAGAGGAGTCAAATGATCCGGCCCCCAAAAGGTTCTCGTCACCATCGTAGGTGCAGGTGCCGGCGGTTTCGTAGTAAAGCCGCACATCGGACAGATCGCTGTTGGCATCCACACTGCTGATTTCCGAAAGCACGATCTCAGATACGTTGGCACTGCCCGCACTCCTAATCATCGTAAAGGCTCCACCCAGGTACTGGTTGTCACTGGGAATGGCCATGGTCAGCACTTGGGTGCCGCTGCTACCGACGGTGATTTCAGGATCAAAGGTGACATCAAAGGTCGGTGCGGCCACCACCGCAGAAGTCGAAGTGACCAGGGCCGAGGCCGGCACCGTTGCGGTGATGGTCTCGTCGGCGGTGATGTTGTAATCGGCAAAAGCCGGCAGGGTGATGGTCACCACCGTAGCGGAAGTACGGGTCACATCGGTATAATCCAGACCGGTCACGGGATCCAGGACCTCCGCGTCCCAGCCGTTCGTCTCGCCGGCGTCGGAATCCAGGCCGTTGATCAGAGCGGTGGTCTGGGCATTGTCTTGTCCGATGTCGGCATCCCAGGTATCGTTGGTCAGGGTGATAATAATCGTCTTGCCCCCGCTGACGATGTCACTTTCGGTGGTTGAGGCGGTAATCGTTCCGCTGACCGCCGCCGTTACAAATTGCATATTTTCATCCGCCCCGATGTCCCACAAGTTGGCACCGACCGGCCGGGTGTCGCCGTCGATGTCGTCGGTGAAGTTCGCTGAAAGGTCGGCGCCGGCATTGAGGGCGTCGTTGTCGGCGTCGGTGCGCAAATGCAAGTTCTCGGTTCCCGTGTCAATGCTTTGGAAAATGGCGCAGTCGCTTCCGGGTCCCGGGCAGGCCGGGCTGTTGTCATAGGCCGTCACATTCGTCAGCGAATCCGTACCCGAGGCGGTTGCGTCAGACGAAATGTTGTTGGACTGGGTGCCGTCAATGCCATTGAAATCGCCGTCAGAGCATCCCATGGCAATGGTGTTTTGGACACTGGCGGAGCCGGATTCCCTCCGCACGCCCCACCCTGTGCTGCCTGTGATATCATAGATGGTGCAGTTCTCAACGGATAGGGTGCCGCCGCCGATGCGGATTCCATAGCCCTGGCCATGGTAGATGATGCAGTTTCGCGCCGTCTGGTTGGTTCCGCTTGAGGACCTGATCGCACCACCGGCTGTGCCGCCATCGTAATCGTAAAACAACAAATTCGCCACGACGATATTGTTTGCGTCTATATCAAGGGCAAAATCATTAGAATCGTCGAAATTTGTAAATTCCAGCCATTCAATCCGGTAGTAGGCATCACCGAATCTGGTCATATGATTTGTATTATTGGAGTTATCCAGTATAACGCCCGTTCCTGCCGTCCCAT
>JBDHDY010000528.1:0-2782 GCA_039591275.1 Gemmatimonadota bacterium
TCCTTCAGACGCCACCTCGCGATGACGCCCTTGCGTACTCGCTAATCCTTCACCTCCATCAGGTTGGATAGGGGACTTGCACCCCCAAGCTGTCGAACATGCTCGGCACACAACGAAACCGCTTCGCGGTAGCTCTTCAATCCCGTAAGTCGGGTTCTTTCCTCGATCTCTGACACTCCTGGATGGCCACTTGCCCAGTGAGCGAGTCCTCCACTTGACTGGTGGTGTGTCGGCAAAACACCCACCTCGTCAAAGAAGGAGGACTCGCATGGGCTACCTACGTCGCCGAATGGTTCAAGATCTGAGGCTCGCTGGTCTCAGCCCCACCACGTCGCGTATCTATCTGCACTACGCCAAGGACTTTACCAGACATTTCATGCGCTCGCCGAGCAAAATGGGTGAGCGAGAGATTCGATCATTTCTCCTCCACCTCCTCGATGAGCGCAAGCTCAGCCACAACAGCTACCGGCAATGCTACGCGGCATTGAAGTTTCTCTACGAAGTCACACTTGGCCGATCCTTCGAGGTGGCCTCCATCCCGCGCCATCGCGGCACACCTCGGTTGCCGATCGTGCTCAGTGGAACAGAGGTCGAGCGACTGCTCGGCGCCTTTCACAGTCCCAAGCATCGCACGATCTCCATGGTGATGTATGCCGGCGGCCTTCGCGTTTCCGAGGCGTGCTCCCTGCAGGTGGCGGATATCGACTCGAAGCGGATGCTGATTCATGTCCGCGAGGGCAAGGGTGGTCACCAGCGTTGCGTGATGCTTTCCACAAGGCTCCTGAGCGCGTTGAGGACGTACTGGCGGCAGGGTCGTCCTCTAGAGTTCCTGTTTCCAGGCAAGTCGGGCCACCTTGGTCCCGAAGCCGTGCGGACCGCCGTGCGTCGTGCCGCTGCCGACGCGGGTTTGCGCAAGAGAGTCTCTCCGCACGTGCTGAGGCACAGCTTCGCGACCCACTTGCTGGAGACCGGCACCGATCTTCGGGTGGTGCAGGCGCTGCTGGGTCACCGTCATCTTCAGATGACAGCGCGATACACCAAGATCAGTACGCGACATCTCCAGCGCATTCGCAGCCCACTGGATCTTCTGGGGAGACCCGACGGCAAAGTCTTGGGCTAGGCTGTGGCCCAACAACTCAGGCGACCTCGGCTCGAGGTGGCCGACATTCTCCGTGCCCACGGAGGCGCGTACCGCCGTGTCCACAGACCCTCGGCCGCTCAGCTCCGGGTGATGCGGCGTCTCGAAGTGTGTCGCACAGCGACGTTGGGCGGACATCGGGACACGTGCGGACGGTGTGGACATGTCCGCATCTCCTACAACTCCTGTCGCGATCGTCATTGCCCAAAGTGCCAGAGCCTCGAGAAAGCCGAGTGGGTCGAGAGGCGCGTGGAGCGCTTGCTCCCTGCCCCACACTTCCACCTCGTCTTCACCATCCCGCACGACCTCAACCCGCTGGCGCTACGTAACAAGCGGGTTGTCTTCGACCTCCTTTTCGAGGCTGCTGCCCGGACGCTCCAAACACTCGCTCGCGATCCCAAGCATCTCGGCGCCCAGATCGGCTTCACCGCTATCCTCCACACCTGGGGACAGAATCTCCTCTTCCATCCCCATCTTCATGTCTTGATCGCTGGGGGTGGGCTCACTCTTGACGGCAAGCACTGGGTCGCCACACGGCCCGGATTCTTCTTACCCGTCAAAGTGCTGGAAAAGCTCTTTCGAGGAAAGTTTCTCGATGCTCTCCGCGCAGCCTATGAGAAGGGATCCCTGGAGCTCAAGGGCAGCACCCAGCACCTCAAAGAGCGTTCTGCCTGGAAGTCACTGATCGATCAGCTCTACCGCAAAGACTGGGTCGTCTACGCGAAGCCGCCATTCGGAGGACCGGAACACGTGCTTCGCTACCTGGGCCGATACACTCATCGCGTCGCTATCTCCAACGGACGGCTTCTGGCCATGGAGGATGGTAGGGTCACGTTTCGGATCAAGGACTACACGGACGGCAACCGAAAGAAGACTCTCACCCTCGCTGCCCAGGAGTTCATCCGACGCTTCTTACTCCATGTTCTGCCTACAAACTTCGTCCGAATCCGACACTACGGCCTCTGTGCCGGACGCAACGTGAAGACGAAGCTTGAACGCGCCCGGAAGCTGATCGAGACGACCTCGGCCGTGCCGTCTCGAAAGAAAACGGAACTGAAACATCAGAGCCCATGGTGGGAACGGGTCTTCACTCTGTTCGACATCGACATCATGCTCTGCCCACGCTGTGGAATCGGACGCCTTGTGCCAGGCCCGCTCTTCGGTATTGGATTCAGGAAGTGGGAAGCACCAACTTGGGATACGTCATGAGGCCTGTCGAGTTGCCTCCAGATCCGACATCCGCTTTCCCCCGCATCCTGCTCACCCTTCAGGTGCACGCCACTCGTGCGCCCCGCCTCGGGCGGCACGTCCTACGCTTGATCCCGAAGGCGTCCCCTCACGGAGTTCAGGCTATTCACCGGGCCCTGAGGTCGACCCTCCAGCCCGACCACCTCGCACGCAGCTCCGATCCGGTGAGGCCACAAGACCCCTCAATGCTATGAGATCCCCATAGACCCCTGCTCACCGGCTTCGTTCAACCAGGCAATTACGGGACTGCTCGCTTCACTCGACTCCCGCAATCCCCTATAAGTTAACAGCCGCGTCCTACTCGGGGTCCCGGATAGGACGGTTTTCGAACTCGGGTGTGGTCGCCGTGCGGGTTCGAGGCGCTCTCCCGGCACATTCGCTGCCGCGAACACTTCC
>JBDHDY010000529.1:0-4304 GCA_039591275.1 Gemmatimonadota bacterium
TGTTTGCAGAAAGCAGATGGAGCTCGAGCGGAAAGAGAGCGCCCGCAGAAGGTGCACTTCGAAGACCCTCATGATCCGTGATACCTTGCGCAGCCCAGAGAAGCTGTGAGATCTGGCTCAATGTGAGCGACTCATCGGAGAACTCCCTTACCGATCTCCGGTTTAGCAGCGCCCTCTCAATCGACGTAACACCGATGCTCCTCGGCACCGGAAGTCGGATGATGTCGGCTGTTTGGTCGTCGTGCGCGCTTGGTGGCGGACGCATGGTGGCGACTCCCATGGACGGTATTGTCGGCCAGGCACCTAAAAGGGGTGCACGATACGGGTTCCTGATCCGTATTTCCGAGTGAACTTCTCGCCTTGAGTCTGTCGACGCTGCTCTGACTACGGCCACGCCGACGTTCTCAATGTAGCCATGTTTTGCATCATCTACCCGTTGCTCTTCTTTAAGACTTCTCACTTCTCACTATCATCATCCCCAACTCTTCGCCGCGGGCGGTGTGCGCCTGAGGGTCTTGAGGAATTTGCTGGGCGAATACGACGACGATGTCTCGAATGACGGCGGGCGTTGCACCTTGAGTGCTTTGATTTCTTCTGCAATGATGTTGTAGGCACCATCATCTTTGGCAAGCTTGCCACTCGCCCAAAGGTAGGGTTCGGCGCGGATGGCCATGCGGTCACGGTCGAAGACGTCGGGTCGGATGATCACGTTGATCATTCCATGTTCGTCCTCCAGAAGAACGAACACGGTGCCTTTGGCTGTCTCCGGTCGCTGGCGAGCAACCACCAGCCCGGCAACTTCTACCGATGTGTCATGCTCGAGCTCCATGAGACGATTGCTTCTTATGATGTCGGGTGGCAGCGCATCTTGGATGAGCGTGAACGGATGTCCACTGGCTGCGAAGCCCAGCACCTGATACTCCGCGATGAGGCGATCCTCGGCATTGACGTTGCCGAATTGGAGCTGTTCGTGAGGATGATTGAGCGGCAGCTCGAGTTGGCGACGGACGCGGTGAGTATTGGCCCTGTCGTTCTTGGGCGGCAACCAGAGTCCCACTTGCCAAAGCAGCTCGCGCCGTGTCAAACCGAAGGTGTCACAGCCACCCACCCATACCAGATTCTCGATGGCATCGCGGGAGAGCCTGGGGGGCGCGCGCCTGACGAGGTCGGCCAGGCTCATGTACGGACCCTGTTGTTCCCGCTCCACGACTACCTCCTCTGCGACATCGGTTCCCCAACTTCGCACGAAGCCGAGTCCGACGCGAATCTTCGAATCCTCCACGATCGAATGGACATCGCTGGAGTTGATGTCGGGGAGAAGCACGTCGACCTTGTGACGGTTTGCGTCTCGGGTGAGAGCGTCCAGGGAGTAGAACCCCATGGGCTGATTGTTGAATAGGGCAGCGTAGTACTCCACCGTGTGGTAGTAGCGCAACCACGCGGATTGGTAGCCGTCGCCTCGGAGACACCGCGTGCCATGGATCCTTCCCGAAAGGCATCCCAGAAATCTCCCATGAGCTCGCGTGACCGGCGTCGACTCATCGCACGTCGGAGGGCTTCTGCCTGGCCTGGCGTGAACCCTGCCAACCCTTGGCAAACTTGCAGGACCTGATCCTGGTAGATGCTGATCCTGGTAGATGATGACGCCGAGTGTTTCGTCCAGCGCTTCCTTGAGAAGGGGATGATCGAGTGGTGGGCTGTACGGCAGATTCTTCGCACGCGCTCTGCGCTGGTCCTCACGCCGCCGGACGAAAGGATTGACCGCCCCACCTACAATGGGGCCCGGCCGCACGATGGCGACTTCCACTGCCAGATCTTCGAGATTGCGGGGACGAGTGCGACGAAGCATCTGGATTTGCGCCCGACTCTCGATCTGGAAGAGCCCGACCGTGTCGCCTGCACAGATGGAATCGTAGATGGCTCCATCTTCGAAGTCGATGCGGCTCAGGTCGGGAGGCTTACCTTCTTTCTTTGCGATGATCTCGACGCATTCTTCGACCAATGAGAGCATACCGAGCGCCAGAAAGTCGATCTTTATAAAGCGCGCGTCGTCGCACGAATCCTTGTCCCACTGACACACCACCCGATCCGGCATGGCGGATTGCTCCAGTGGAACGATCTCGACCAGGGGCCTGCTGGAGATGATCATGCCGCCCGGGTGTTGGGAGACGTGGCGCGGCAAACCGGCAATCTCTTCGGCGAGGTCGCACAGGTCGCGCCAGAGTGGCGCCTTCGATCGGCCAGCGAATCCTGGGAGTTTCTCGAGCTCCTCGTGCAGCTCTCGAACCGAGCCGCGGTCTGCCAGCTTGGCGACTACTTCCAACTCTCCTGGCGGAAGATCCAGAGCTTTGCCGATCTCGCGTACGGCGGATCGCAGCCGATACGTGGGGAACGTGCAGACCAAACCCGTGTGCTCGGCGCCGTATCTGTCGTATACCCGGCGAATCAACTCCTCGCGGATCTCCCGAGGAAAATCGAGATCGATGTCCGGCACGGAGGCGAGGGTCTCATTCAAGAATCTGCCGATGAAGAGCCGATTGGTGATTGGATCAATGTGGGAGAGACCCAGGAAATAACAGATGATCGACGATACGGACGAACCGCGGCCGCGACCGGGAAGGAGGTTGCCGGTTGCTCGCCGTGAACCTTTGCGAACATCGATGGCCACTTCCTGCGCCAGGTCCATGATATCCCGGTAGACGAGAAAGAACCCACACAAATCGTGGTGGCGAACCAGACGCAATTCTTCCTCGAGCCTGCTCTCTGCCTCCTGCCGATGCTCCGAGCCGGCAGGGTAGTATTCCTCGAGCTTTACACGACAGAGTTCTGCAAGGGCACGGGGAGCAGTCTGTTTTTCTTGTCCCCGAAAGTCAGGGAACGTGTAGCCAAGATCTCTTGTGAGATCGAACGCCGCACAACGTTCGGAGATGACAGATGTGTTGGCAACAGCATCTGGTCGGTCGCGAAAGAGAGTAGCCATTTCCGTTGGTGGGCGGAGATAGAACTGACTGTTGGGCCGCCGCACGGCGTGTGAGCCGTCGAGAGTGGTGCGGTGGCGTATGGCAACGAGGATGTCGTGCAACCGATAGCGTTCCTGTGTGTGATAGTGGACATCACCGGTTGCCACTACCGAGAGGCCGACGGCGTCGGCGATGTCTGCAAGGCCACGCGTGCGCTCACGGTCACCGTGAACGACATTGCGTTGGAGTTCGACGAAAAATCGATCACGGCCGAACACATGGCGACACCTCTCGGCAAAGCGCCGGGCGGCAGTGAGACCCTCGTTTTCGAGTACACGTGGTAACAGGCCACTGCGGCAGCCGGATAGTACGATCAAACCTTCGTGTCGCGCCTCCAAAGTGGCAAAGTCGAGCCTGGGATCTCGACGGTCTTCCCTGCTCAGATGAGCTTCGGTTATGAGCCTGCAGAGATTCGCGTAGCCTGTAGGTGTCTCCGCCAAGAGTGTGATGTGAGAACCGTCCAGCAGAGTGATTTCAGCGCCGGTAATGGGCTGGATTCCTGCGTGCTTAGCCGCCTGTGCAAATGCCATGGAGCCGTACACCCCATGGTGATCCGTGAGTGCGAGAGCGGGATAATCCAGTGCCGCCGCTTCCAGAGCGAGATGCTCCGGCAGCGAAGTACCGTCGAGGAAAGAAAAAGCGGAGTGACAGTGGAGTTCGATGTACATAAAAAAGGGAGAAGTGAGAAGTGAGAAGTAAGAGGGAGAACAGCGGGTGGTTGTCCCACCATCCGGAGTGGTGGGGAAGAGTATCGCTTCGCTTCCCACCCTGCTCCCTGCTATTCGCGAAAGCTTGTTGTTTCCTTGATTACCTCACACGACACACCAGCCGGAGAGGCTAACTTCTCACTTCTCCCTTCTCACTTCTCCCTTTAGGGATCCTGCATAAACCACTTGCCTGTCATCTGATCTTCGTACAACACCACGTGACCACCCCCTGCGAGTACCACCTCGACATAACGTCTTGCGAGACGGTCTCTCCACCACTCGTCATCTACCTGCCAGATCTCTCGCACCGATTCAACGACTTTACGTCTACCCTCACTCGTCACCGCAGTTGGGAGAGTGTGGTGATCGAGCTCTATGTCAACGGGCCGCGGTAGGTTCAGGGGTCGAAGTCGATCAACGCGTAGCGACGTTCGGGAATGCGCGACCATGGGTGAACCTCGATGATATGGTGAAGCATGGGACGTTTGACGCGTGTCTTGATCTCCCGGACGGCCCAGCAAAGGGCACGTCTACGTCCGGCGCGGGCAGCGGCTTGGGCATCCCGTGCAAACAACTG
>JBDHDY010000530.1:0-2768 GCA_039591275.1 Gemmatimonadota bacterium
CCCTCTTCTCCGTAGCCACCGCTCCCGCCGTCAACTTCCGCCCTCGCTCGTCGGTCACGTACACGTAGCTGGACACGCCCGCCAAATCGATGCCACAATAGTCCACGAGCCAATTTCCTTCATATAGTGCAGTAGGTGACTGCTTGTTCTTACTGCGTCTACTTATCCCGAAAGGGGCTAACTCGATGGATCTTGATCCACCGTTTACTTCCCTTGGATCGAAGATGCCTCAGGGAGGACAGGCCCGTCGCCCGCGACGGGTGTGAAAAAAACTGCGAAACTGCTGTTCTTTCTTGAAGTCCGTCGGTGGAGCGGGTCGACGGGCGGGCCATTCCGGGCAGATGCCATACGGGCTCGATGTTCGTGGCAGAACACCCGTATCGCACGCCCAGCAATGGAGGCTCTTGATTATGCGAAAATACTGCATCCCGCAATCCCGGCACGTGCGGAGGATCGAGAAATCCTTCGCCTGGATCGATCACCGACTCTTACGCAACGGCTACCTGGAGGTCATGACTCACCATGACCAGGTCCTCTACCTGTTCCTGGCACTCGTGGCCGACCGCCACGGCGTCAGTTTCTACCGCAAAGAGAAGATCTGCGATTGTCTGGCCCTGGAATTCGGCGAGTTCGAGGTGGCCCGCGATCGCCTCATCAACCTGGGGTTGATCGCTTTTGAGCCCTACAGCGCCTTGACGCCCAACGGCTACTACCAGGTGCTGCCGGTCGGCGACCGACCACCCAACCTGGCCCAAGAGACGCTCCGGATGGTCCGTGATCGTCTGGCCAATACAGAAGACCGAGACCCCGTCGCCGGGGCCCGATCCTGAACTCGGGCTGCGACGGCAAAGAGAACTTGATCAGGGCACAGGCGGCGTTTGTCTCCTTGAGGTTTGAGCCTCGTCGCAGAGACCGCTGCGCCCTGGCCCCGCTCGGAAGGCCGCGAATGAGCTGGTGGGAGACCCGACACACGCGACCAGGCGGCAACGCCGTCTCGGCGTGCGACGGGAACGCTTCGTATCACGGATGAGGTTGCGGGCTGGGCGGTTGGCCGGGACACCCCGATCGCACCGAAAGGGAAGACGAACCGATGGCATCATCCAAACGATACACGCGGTTCTGTGGTATCGACATCGCCAAACGAAAACATGTCGCCCAGATCATCGACCGAAACGGGCAATGCCTCGCCCGAGCGCAGTCCTTCAACAACGACGCCGATGGCTACCAGGGCATCCTGACACGCCTCGAAGACTTCGGCGGTCCCAGGAAGGTTCTGGTCGGCATGGAAGCCACCGGGCACTACTGGTACAGCCTGCGTGACTTCCTGGTCGATCAGGGCTATGAAGTGGCCGTGCTCAATCCCATTCAAACCGCCCAGCAGGCCAAGAAAGGTATCCGCAAAAGCAAGACCGACAAGATCGATGCCGGTCACATCGCGGCCTTGATCAAGAATGGCGAGCACCGACCCGCCTTGGTGCCCGGCGAATTGGCCATGACCTGCCGGCACCTTACACGCCTGCGCTACGCCATGACCCGCCATGGCGCCCGTATCAAGCAGCAGCTTTGGGCCCGGCTGCATCCAGTGTGGCCGGAATACGAATCCCTCTTCGCCACCCCGTTCTGCGCCACCGGGCGGAAGCTGCTCACGGCTGCTCCTACGCCCCATGATGTTCTGGCGATGGATCAGCAGGAACTGGTCGAACTGATCCGCAAGACCTCGCGGGGCAAGTACGGACCCACCCAGGCCGGGAAGGTCCGCCAAGCCGCAGCCGATTCGGTTGGAACGCGACGGGGCGTCGAGGGGGCCCGGATCAGCATACGATCGCTGCTCATGCAGCTCCAGGCACTCCGCCCGATCCGCAAGCAACTCGATGACGAGATCACTGCCCTGGCCGATCGGGTGCCCACCTACATCCACACGCTGCCCGGCGCCGATGCCCGCAGCGCCGTGAGCCTGTTCGGTGAGACCGACCCGATCACGACGTTCAACACACCATCGCAACTCGTCGCCTTCGCCGGCCTGGACCTGACGGTTTTTGAAACCGGGCAGTACCAGGCCCCGCGCCGCCGGATCAGCAAACGGGGCTCGCCGGTCCTGCGCCACACCCTATGGCAGATGGCCCATCGGGCCTGCTACCAGGAGGGTGACCTCCGCGACTACTGGCTCCGCCGCCGGGGCCAAGGCCTAGCCCACCGCTCCGCGGTGACCGCCACCGCCCTCAAGCTCTGCCACGTAGCCTGGCGCATCCTAACCGACCGTCGCGACTATCAGCCCCAATGCCCGACGGGCAATTCCTGAGGAATCTTCACTTGTCAAAGAGCACACAAACGGAATTCTTCTATTTCACCCTTGACTGCCTATAGCTGGTCTCTGCCGACCGGCTGGTGAACCAACTGCGAGCGGCGCAGATTGAGCATGAGGAGACGGTCGGCGGCCGAGCCGCTACCCAACTCGTCACTGACCTCCGGGCCAGGCGCGACGCCGTGGACGCCAGCCCGGCGGAGCCCTTCGAATAGCAACCGGACAATACGCTATAAGAGCGGGTTCGCTCAGAGGGGCTCCGCTGGCGGTGTGGCGGTTCGCTCTTTTTCTGGGCGAAGCGCCCAAGGGCGGTGCTCGGACGTGGAAGGATGTCCGGGCATCTCCTCCCGATGTCCGCTCTGCGCGACCCGCTCCCGGCACCTCGCCATTCGCGCCCCGTCACGTCTACGACAGCACCACACAACTCACAAGCCACGGTTCGGCTTCGCTTGACCGCATCCCAGGC
>JBDHDY010000531.1:0-2763 GCA_039591275.1 Gemmatimonadota bacterium
CGATCGCATGCAGTCCCCGCGTTGCATCGCTCCGATGTGTATCACGAAGCCACGATCACTTCTCTACCATTGGGAGATTACAGATGAAGCGACTTTGCGTATTGGTTCTTTCCCTAGCAGCTCTCATTTACACTGTGCCCGTAAATGCCCAGGACATAACAGTCGGCGGTCAGCTGAGGCCCCGCTTCGAGTTCCGAGACCCCTATAGCGCACCGACCGGTCTCGAGCACGATGTGTTCACCTCGATGCGAGCACGCGCCCACGTACGTGCCGATTTGGAGAAGAACGTAAGCGTGATGCTGCAGTTCCAGGACGTGCGGTTCTGGGGCGGCGAGACGAGCACTCTTGCGGACTTCAGTGCCGACAACCTTGACATCCATCAGGCGTACGTGGATGTGAGTAGCGGCGAAGGGCCGATCACCTATACCGCACGAGTGGGTAGGCAAGAGATTGCGTTTGGCGGGCATCGCCTGATCGGAACAGTGAATTGGACGCAGCAGGCTCGTTCGTTTGATGCACTCCGCTTGAGCGCTGACGGCAGTACGGTGCGGCTGGACGTGATCGGGGCATTGCTGCAGGACGCTACGGCGGCGGCGAACGACGACGACGCATACCTCGTCGGTGCGTATGCGCAACTGCGCGACGCTGGCCCTGGAACGTTGGATGTGTACGGGCTCTTTAATACCCGGTTTGACCGCAGTGGGGCCGGCAATCCCGACACAGAGCAGGGTACGTTCGGCGCTCGGTGGTGGGGTCAAAGCGGTAACGTGAGGTTTCGCGCCGAGGCGTCGTACCAAACCGGAGATCGAGCCGGGCTCGATGTCTCTGCATTCATGTTCGGCGGCAGGGTGGGAACGACCCTCGCAGATGGCGCCGGCAGCATCACGCTCTGGTACGACTATCTCTCGGGCGACGACGACGCCACGGACACCGACACCAAGGTCTTCGATACCTTGTTTGCCACGAACCACAAGTTCTATGGTTTTGCAGATCTCTTCTTGAACATACCGGTACACACAGGGGGCCGCGGTCTCCAGGACATCGCCGTCAAGGGCTCCTACAGGCCGGACCCGCGGGTCAACCTGGGCCTGGACGTCCACTCGTTCCACGCTGCCAAGAGTAACGGCTTGAGCACAGGGCATTTTGGTGAAGAAGTCGATCTCACGCTGACCTACACGCACAGTCGTAATCTGCGGGTGACTAGTGGGCTCTCGCAGGTGTTCCAAGCGGATGGTTTCGCAGACATCGGCCGGCTCACCGAGAACATGAGTTGGTTCTATTTGATGATGGATGTGGGGTTTTGAGAGGGAGAAGGGAGAAGTGAGAAGGGAGAAGGGGCCACCCCCTACCTTCCCTCCCCAACGATTGCAGATTTCAGATTGTCGATTGCAGATTCCACTCCCCGCACCCGTGCAATCTGCGATCTGCAATCTGCCATCTGCAATCAAGGGGGGCGCGGCGCCTTACCTCCAGGGCTGACTAGTCACTCTCCCGAGCGGTTCCCGCGTTCGCGTAGGCCGAAAGGCCTCTCTCGTTCTCAAATTGTAGACATCCCCCGGCGCGAGAAAATAGAACCGTCCTCCTGAGTCGAGGGTCCGTTGGTTGTCGTAGATGGCTACGTAGCTCTGGCCTATGACTTCGAATTCGTCACCCTCAACAACGATCGCCGTGTTTTCATCGATCCCAATTCCGAGCAGGTCGGGGCGCGCCTCTACGATCTCGAAAAGGTCGAATTGGCGGTTGCGTTTGAGCAGGTGCTGATCAATAGCCACGTTCTTCACGAACGCCAGCCCTTCCTCGTGATCCCCCATCATGATGGTGTTCGTCTTAGTGTCGCCCCTCGCCAGGTATGAACCCTGAATCGTGGCTCCCGCCGACGATCCGCCGATCACACCACCGCGATTGAGTAGCCCCCAAAGTTCCTCATGGACTTTGGTGCCGAGGTACGAATCGACGAGCCGCCACTGGCGACCGCCGGCAAACCACACACCGCGTGCCTCGCGAATCGGCTGCACGAATTCGTCGGAATCGGAAACGTTACGGTCTTTTGTGTGGAGAACCGTGAGGTTGGTGGCTCCAGCTTCCCGAAACTGTTCGAGGCCCGAGTAGTACTGGTCGTACTCCTCGGCGCCACCGGCCGTGGGGATTATCACGACGGCTTCGTCGGGTCCGCCGGCCAACTCTAGGAACCGCTCGAGTATCGCCTGATCGCGCAGCGCCCCGCCCACGATCACCAACGATCCCTTAGCCGGCCCGACCTCTTGTCCAGCAAGCGGCTGGCTGATGGCGACCGCGATAACCAATGCAAGAGCCACCTGCTTCAGATCTGGGCGTTCTATCATCTCTATTCCTCCTGAGTGCGCTGTATAGGGTGTAGGGTGTAGGGTGTAGGGTTCCCGAAGATGTCGTGCAGACCGCACGTGTCAAGTTCGGGCGCAGGTCGAGGCACTCGTTCAAGTGCTGATGGGCTCAGCAAACGGGAAGCGCGTGTGTACCTCGCTTCCCGTTATTCTGTATCGGACCGTTATCTTGTTTCACCCCAACCCCCACAACACCCTATACCCCAAACCCTACACCCTACACCCTACACCCTCCTCATTCAGGTAGATCCGGAAACGCACCTTTCAGCGCCTGATTCCACTCGTCCACTTTGCCCTGCGTCTTTGCCATCAGGGACGAGACATCTCCCTCGATCGTCACGCGCTGGATGGAATCGCCTTGAGCGATGCTGTTGACGACCTTCATGTCTTCTTGGGACGTCAC
>JBDHDY010000532.1:0-3255 GCA_039591275.1 Gemmatimonadota bacterium
GTGACGCTGTGGGGCCTGCGGCTCTCGCTTCATATCCTGTGGCGCAACTGGGGCAAGGGTGAGGACTATCGCTACCGCGAGATGCGGCAAAATAATCCCAAGACCTTCCCGTGGCGCAGCGTCGTCACGGTGTTCTGGCTGCAGGCCTTGCTGCTCTGGGCCATTTCCATGCCGCTGTTTCAGGTACAGCGCTCGGTGACGTCCACACCGTTGGCCTGGCTGGATGCGCTCGGTTTCACTTGTTTTGCGGTGGGTTTCTTCTTTGAGGCAGTGGGAGATTGGCAACTGGCGCGATTCAAGAAGGGCCCGGCGAACCAGGGCAGGGTGATGAATCGCGGCCTGTGGCGATACACTCGCCACCCCAACTACATCGGCGACGCAATGGTGTGGTGGGGTTTCTTCTTCTTTGCCGCTGCTACTCCCCAGTCACTCTGGACGATCTACAGCCCCTTACTCATGACTGTTTTGCTGATGCGAGTGTCGGGCGTGACTCTGCTCGAGAAAAGGCTCAAGGAGGCGAAACCTGGCTACGAGGAGTATGTGCGGAGTACCAACGCCTTCTTCCCCTGGCCTCCAAAACGCACGGGTCCTTCTTCCCCTGGCCTCCAAAACGCACGGGTCAGTAGAGTGAGCCAACCACCGTCGCCCGTGTGACG
The DNA here is from genome assembly GCA_039591275.1 of Gemmatimonadota bacterium. Taxonomy (GTDB): domain Bacteria; phylum Gemmatimonadota; class Gemmatimonadetes; order Gemmatimonadales; family GWC2-71-9; genus JBDHDY01. The sequence continues at coordinate 657 of JBDHDY010000532.1, forward strand.
GCTCCGCCGACGGGACAAACTGCGATCATCAGTGATTTTCAGCGTGATCTGTGGTAACAGATCACCTTCGGCTCCGTCATCTCCTCGATGGAGAAGCGAATCCCCTCGCGGCCCAGCCCCGAATATTTGACGCCGCCGAACGGCATTGTATCGAGCCGATAGTCCGTGCTGTCGTTGATCATGACTCCGCCGCACTCGAGTCCGTCGGCGAGCTTGAATGCCATGTCCACGTCGCGTGTGAACAGGGCAGCATGTAACCCAAACGGCAGGCTGTTTGCCTCGGCGATGGCCTGGTCTGCACTGCTGATCGAATAGAGATTGACCGTCGGTCCGAAGACCTCCTCGCAGTGAATCGGTACTGAGGTTGGGACTGCTTCAAGGACCGTCGGCTGCACGAGCGTGCCGCTGCGATCCCCTCCGGTGAGTACACGTGCTCCCGCCTTCGTTGCCCCCTGGATCCACTTCTCGACACGGGCCGCTTCCTCCTCGGTGATCATTGGGCCCATGTCCGTTGCCTCGTCCAGCTTGTCTCCTATCTTGTAGCCAGCCGTGCGTTCGACGAACGCGTCGCGAAAATCACGGTAGACGTCTTCGTGGATGTAGATGCGCTGGACGCCGATGCAGTTCTGACCCGCCGCCCAAAACGCTCCGGATACACACGACTCAACAGCCCATTCGAGATCCGCGTCCTTCCACACGATGACTGGCGAGTTCGATCCCAGCTCCATGCCGATCTTCTTGATTCCGGCGCGCGCCGTGATCTGTTTTCCGGCCTCGACGCCTCCGGTGAAGGAGATCATCCGCACCCGCTCATCTGCGACCAGCGCATCCCCGATGGCGGAGCCGCGGCCCGTGATCGTCTGCAGCACGAGAGGTGGGAGGCCGGCCTCGTGGAACACTTTGGTGAGCTCGATGGCGGAGAGGGGTGTCACCGTCGCCGGCTTGAGAATCACCGCATTGCCCGCCGCTATTGCCGGCCCCACCTTGTGCGCCACGAGATTCAACGGATCGTTGAACGGTGTGATTGCCAGGACGACGCCCACTGGCACCCGCTCGTAGTAGCCGTGACGGTTCTCGCCCCCCGGAAAGCTGTCGAAGGGAATTGTCTCACCGTGAATGCGCCGAGCCTCCTCACCTGAGCTTCGCAGCGTGTTTACGGAGCGGGAGACCTCCTTGCGGGCTTCTCGAATAGTCTTCGAGCCTTCCCGTGCAATGATGTTTGCGAAGTGCTCGTGACGTTCCTCAATGGCGCTGGCCACCGTGGCAAGAAGTTGCGAACGTGCGTACGAGGAAAGCGCACGGGCCACCTTGGCTCCTTCCACGGCTGCCACCATGGCTCGTTCGACATCGTCGCCACTTGCGGACGGGACTGTGTCTATTAGCGAATCGTCAAACGGGTCGCGGACTTCGATCTTGTCGGATCGATCGACCCAGTTGCCGGCTAGGAACATGTCCATGGATGGTCTCTCACTATTATTGTGGGCGGTTGCAAGGGCCACGGGCACGGCGTCCGCGTGACGGGAGGTCCGGCAGCGCGCGTAGGTGCGCTGCCGGTTCCTCTTGGGATGTCTGTTTTGAGCGCGCACCTCCGGCGCGCTAAGGACCTCCCCGCATGCGGATGCGATTATCGCCATGTGCCAGAGATCCCTTCAGCATCTATCCGCTCGTTTCCGTGTCATCTGCGGCTCGCCCTTCCGCCCTTCCGCCCTTCCGCCTTACCGCCTTACCGCCTTACGCGACTCACCATCCCCAACGGCTCGCCTTCACTCACGGGCGGTGTGTCGATAACGTAGTTGATGACGCCGGCGAAAGGCGCTCGTACTTCCTGAATGGGCTCGCCAAAGAAGTCTATCAGTTGTCCCAACAATCCGCCTTCAGCGATAGCATAGCCGTCACGCACGGCCGGCCGGAAGATGCCAGTGACGGGGCTCCGAATCACCTCGTAGTTCTCGAGCCAGACGATTCCCTCGGGCGTCGGTGCCTCGCCGGGAAGCATCTCGAAGTGATGCAGCAGATTCCACACGCCTTGCTCTGCGAGATCCACCCATCTGTGGTCGTTCGAGCCCATCTGCCCGGTTTCGGTGGTGATCCCCGGCTTGCCCCGCGTAAGCGCAGTGTTTGATGTGTAAAGCGATGCATTGGGGTCGCTGGGCCGGTCTCGGTCGATCACGATGTGGTCCAGGCCAAACGCAACCACCATGCCCTTCGACAGCGAGTCGACCTCCGCATTACCACTCAGCATCCAATAGACGTACGGCCGCAGCGCCTCGTTGCCGTCGCCGCCGTGCAAGTCCACCACGTAATCGGCTTGGTCGATCACCTGGCTCGTGATCTGGTGGGCAATACGATCACTGACGGTTCCTTCCGGATTCCCAGGAAACACGCGGTTCAGGTTCTTACCGTCCACCGGGCTGTAGTAGATGGTGCGGCCCAGAAACGAAGGCAAGTTTGCGATGTGAACCATGATCACGGTGCCGGCCAGCTTAGACGGATCGATCTTGTGCCGCACGCGCTGGAGCGCTGTGATGGGTGGATACTCGTACCCATGGGTACCGGCAACTAGGCCGAGCACTGGGCCCGCACGCGTTCCATGCACCAC
>JBDHDY010000533.1:0-3222 GCA_039591275.1 Gemmatimonadota bacterium
GTTGCAGGATCCTACCGCGATGGGCGCCGAGGGCGCGGCGCACGGCAATCTCGTGGCGGCGATGTTCGCCCAGCGCCAACAACAAGTTGGCAACATTGGCGCAGGCAACGAGCAACACCAGTCCGACCGCGCCCAGCAATAGGAGCAAGGCGGGGCGAATCTGCCCCACGATGTTGTCAATGAAAGGACGCAACCAAATGAAGTGACCGGTGTGCTCGTCCGGGTAATCGACTTTCCACTGCGCCATCATCGGTTCGAGTTCGGCCTTGGCGTCTTCCAGCGTCAAGTCTTCGGCCAAACGGCCAATGGCCTGCATCCAGTGACCCGATCGTTCGTCCCGCTCCCTCTCATCCAGTCGTATCGCGGACCACAACTGTGTACTGGGACCGGGGAATGTGAATCCCGGAGGCATAATGCCAACTACCTCGGAGGTCACGCCGCTCACCGAGATCGTCCGTCCGACGATGGCTTCGTCGCCCCCGAAGCGACGCTGCCAGAGCGCGTGACTCAACACTACCGTCGGAGTGGCGTTCGGGTCGTCGTCCTCCCGGATCAACGGGCGGCCCAAAAGCACGGGGGTTTGCAGCAGCGGAAACAGGTTTGATGTGACTCGAAGTCCGGTAAGGCGCTCAGGTTCGCCATCGCCATCAGTGAGTGTAGCACCGAACCAGGAATACCCGGCCACTAGCTCCATCGTGCGATTCTGGTCTCGGTAGTCGAGGTACTCCGGGGAGGAGAGCGAGAAGATGGGATAGTCGACGCCGCTCTCCGGCAGGAACTTGGTCCACAAAGCCATGAGCTTGTGAGACTCCGGAAAGGGCAATGGCCGCAACAGAACGCCGCTCACGACGCTGAAGATGGCCGCGTTGGCTCCTATACCCAGTGCCAGGGTGATCACCACCGTTGCGCTGAATGTTGGTCGCTTCAACAGCGTTCGCACGGCATATCTTGCGTCCCGGAGAAGCTGAGTCACATACGGATCTCCCCGGTGTCGTTGGCGATTCATGAATGGAAACAATCGCGCTCGATGCGGCGCTACGCTGGCATGACGGATTACTCGGCGAACTGCCAAAGCGTCGAGACTGGCCAGCAGAGATCGGCGCAGCAGTGTGAAGCCGTGGTGCGTCGATGGCCGCGCACCACCGAGGCGTTCTAGATAATGGTCGATCTCGCCTTCCCACTCTGAAAGCCAGGCAGCCCGCGATGACGACGGGACGATCCGTGACCACATGCGGAGCAGGGACACGCACAGGGAGACGAGAGTCGACGAGGATTGCGATCTCATCACGGCAGCTACCTCATCTCGGTGCGGGAAACGCCGCCACCAAACCCGGGTAGCGCTCGCGCGCAGTTCGCAGGGCCCGCCAGCCCTCTGTTGTGAGCTTGTAGCAGCGCCGTGCAGGGCGACCCTCTTGATGCGCCTGTCGGCGGGATTCCCACTTTCCGCTAAGATAGCCCGCTGCCTCGAGGCGACGCAGCGCCGGGTACACCGTTCCCTCAGACAATCCGGAGACATCCATGATGTCGAACCCGTACTGTCTCCCGGCGGCGATGGCCTGCATGACGGCGGCGGTAGAGAAGGTCAATCGGATTGGCCTGGGCATTCCGTCCCTGCCTGATAGCTATGTCGTCCTATCAATAGGGGGGGCTATGTCGTGTTGTCAATAGGTTGGATGCGTTTGTGACGTAAAGGGTTGGGATCGGAAGGCAATTCTCGAGGAATGTTGACATGCTCAGTTTCGTTTGCCCCCTCCGCGCCGCCGCACGACCCCCAATCACCCGCCGCCGGCCAGCGGCCAGCTGTGTTAAAGGGAGAGGTGAGAAGTGAGAAGTGAGAAGGCCCCACCCGCCCCCCGACCACTTCTTCTGCCTCGCCTGCCCCTTCTGTTCCTTCTGCATCCTAAACTCTAAGCCCCAAGCCCCGGCGTGGGGTGTAGCGGGGCAGGGAAGCCCCAAGCCCGGGCGGTGCGGCGGGGACGTGGGATCCATCGGGATTGACGATGCATTTCCTCTGCAGCATCCTTGCACCCCATGGATGCGAATCAAACAGCTGATATGTTCGCGGACCTGTACACTTCGATCTACCGCCACACGTACCGTCGTCGTGACCCCCGCGAGACACGAGTCAGCGGCGAGACCTTGGCAATGCTGCAGCATCTCCGCGACAGTGGCCCCCTGACGGTAACAGAGGCCGCCAGCCATTTCGATCGGTCTCAGGCCGCCATCAGTGAGCGCATCGAGCGCCTGATCGAGCGCGGTCTGGTCACCCGAGTTTCTGACGAACGCGATCGTCGTCGCCACTTGATCTGGCTCAGTGAGGCGGGGGAGGAACTGTTGTCCCTCGAGCGCGAGGTGCTCTCCAGCGAATTGCTTCTTCGAGCCACGAAACGGATGAGCGTGGCAGACCGGGAAGCACTCATCGAAGGACTGCGCGCCTTCATCGCTGCATCGGTGGCCGCGGCCCGCGAACTCAGAAAGGAGACATGATGAGCCAGGATGGAAAGCAGCATTGCGAAAGCTGTGGCATGACCGTTGAAAGCGGTCCCTACTGTCAGTACTGCACCGACGAAGACGGCAAGCTCCAGAGCTTTGACGAGCGATTCCTGCGCATGGTACAGTTCATGAAGAGACGTAACGATGATCTCAGCCAAGACGAAGCGGAAGCGCAGACGCTGGCCTACATGGCGACCATGCCCGCCTGGCGCAACCATCCGAACGTCGTAGGTCTTAAGAAGTGAGAAGTGCCAGCTGCCAGCAGCCAGCTGTCAAAGCGAGAAGGGAGAAGCGAGAAGGTCCTACCATTCCCCCGATCACTTCTCCTGCCCCTTCTGCCGGTTCTGCCCCTGCTGCCGTGTCTGCCCCTCCTGCCACCTACACCCTACACCCTAAACCCTAACCCCCAGGGTGGGGTAGGGCGGGGCGTTCACTCCGCCCGCAGTGCCTCCACCGGATCCGTCCGCGTCGCACGAACCGCTGGCATGTAACTCGCCGCCACTGCGACCGCGATCAGCAGAACTGCAATGCCGCCGAACGTGATCGGATCCATGGGGCTCAGTCCGTGCAGAAGTCCCCGGAGCAGGTGCGTAGTGGCGAGGGCGATCCCGAGGCCGATGGCAAGGCCGACTGCGGCGAGCTTGACGCCGTCGCGCAACACGAGCGTGCGCACCTTGCCGCGCTCGGCGCCGAGCGCTAAACGGATGCCGAACTCCCGGGTGCGCTGTG
>JBDHDY010000534.1:0-2738 GCA_039591275.1 Gemmatimonadota bacterium
CCTCTCTGGATCACGGAATTGCCGTGCTGCTGGCAACGGTGTGAGCAGGGCTTTGGACCTAACGCGGCCGCGGGCCGCAACCAAAACGTGCTTCAGACGGCCGTAGTCCCGCGTCCGCGTGGCTTTTAGCTGTTGGCAGTTAGCGGTTAGCTCAGAGCATCCTTGCCAGCTTGGTCCTCTGTCTTCTTTGTGTCTCGAGGTGGGCGGGGTTGCCGAGTCAAGCGCTGGATGAAGCTGTTGAGCATTCGCTTGATCTCATTGATCTGCGTGTCGAGGTTGGCATGAGGTTGCTGTTTCAGGTACCCGAGATCGCGGGCGAGTAGAAGCTGGTATTCGGCTTCGCTTGCTGAACCTGCAGCGATGCTGAGGAAGCGTGCAAGCTCCGCGTCACCTTCACGACCGCAGCCCTCGGCGATGTTCGAAGATACTGATGTGGCCGACTTCAAGAGGTGGGCAGTGAGGCCGAATCGCTCTTCGGGTGGGAACTCTCGTGCATGCCGGTAGACATCGAGAACGAATCGATGCGCCTTCTGCCACACCTTGAGTGTCGTGAAGTCCCTCACGCGAGGTATCCGTCCAGTTGTGCAGGCGGGTGTCGATCAGCAAGCAGCGACGATACGGGAACGAGAGCTGGCGGTGAGACTCCAGATAAGCTGTTGTTTGCACAAATCAATAGTCACCGCCGTGAACCAGCTTATCAAGGCCTTTGGGGCCTCGGTTCTCGGAGTGGCAAGTGGATTCGAGCGGGTCGTGTTTCAGGGGATGATCCGGCCCTTGATGTACCCGCAAGGCGCCATGGGTTTCTTCCAGAGCCGCGAGATTCTCTTCAAGGACGCGAAGAAATGGGTCCTCTTGAAAACGGCGCATCTGGCTTCTGCCGTGGAAGAGTGCTCCCTTCGGGAATGCGGCGAGAGCCCCGTCGCCAGACCATTGTGGGGATGGGGGCGACGGGGACGAAGCGGGCTCTGGATACAAAGCTTGTCCTGTTGCCCTGGAGCACTCACCACTGGTGTAGCATGGACGGTCCTGCTCACAGACCAGGAGAGTGCGATGAGTCCGCTGCTCGAACGCTACCGCGACAAGATCCGTGGGGTCTTGGGCTGCTTTGACCGGGTCATCATCACCGGCAGCCTCCCCGATATCAGCTATGCCGATGCCATGACTCGCTACTTGCGGCACCACAAGATCCCCATCTTCCAGTACACCCAATGGGCCGAGCGCTTGCGTGACCAGCTGCGAGACAACGCTAGCCGCTTGGCTAAGGACAACGATCTGGAGATCGAGTATCTCGGCCAACGGAGGTTTCGCAAGGAGGAACGAGTCAAACAGATCCTGGCCAAAAGAGGTAATCATCCCGGGCTGGTTCACATCTTCTCCGCCGTGGAGCCTTGCAGCTCCTATCGGCCCTGGCACGACAAAAAGACCTCAGAGACCTTCCTCAAACCCAGGCCTAGCAAGTGTCTGCACTACTACTTCTATTTCGTCCTTCCCGAGTTGGGTCTGTGCTACCTCAGAGTCCCCACCTGGGCACCGTTCCGACTCCAGTTCTACTTCAACGGGCACAACTACCTGGCTGCCGCTCTACAACAGGAAGAGATCTCCTACGAGCTGGTGGACAACGCCTTCTTCTGTATCGAGGATTTCCCCCGAGCGCAGGAGCTCGCCGATGCGCTCAATCCCAAGCACATCCACCGACTCTTGAATCAAGCCGCTCAGGACTACTGCCCCGTGCTGGGGCACTTCCGCTCGGGCTATCACTGGAGCCTGATGCAGGTCGAGTACGCCACCGATATCGTCTTCCGTCGGCGGCAAGACCTCGAGGCTTTGTACGAGACGCTCACCCGCACCGCGATCCATGCGGTCAAGGCGGAGCATGTTGCAACGTTTCTCGGCCGGAAGCTCACTCAGGCCTATGAGGGAGAGCTGGGAAACGATTTTCATACCCGCATCGAAGGGACCCGCATCAAACACCAGATGGGTCGGGTCTCCATCAAAATGTACGACAAGCGGGGATTGGTGCTGCGCATCGAAACCACTGCCAACGATGTCAGCTTCTTTAAGCACCGCCGTAAGGTGGTACACCGGGATGGGAGCTCAGAGATCAAGCTCGCCCCTCTCAGGAAGACCCTCTACAGCCTACCGGCGCTCCAAAAGCTCATGGCCGCTGCGAATCGACGCTACCTCGAGTTTCTCTCCACTCTCGAGGACCCCACAGTCGGCCTTCGAAACCTCCTGAAGATTTCTAAGACGGTCCGAAAGCAAGGGAAATCCTTCCGCGGCTTCAACCTCTTCGCTGGCGAGGACCTGACTCTGTTCCGCGCCATTGTGCGCGGGGAGTTCAACATCAGCGGCTTTCAAAACCGCAACCTTCGCGCCTACCTCAAGAACAAGACCTCCTCGCAGGTCGGCAGACTTCTCAAACGTCTCAGGAACCACGGCCTTCTCAAGAAAGTCCCTGCTCGAAATAAGTACTACCTCACCCGGCTCGGAAGAAGGGTGGTCGCCACAGCACTGAAACTGAGGGAGCTTTACTTAATCCCAGCTCTTGCAACAACTTAACTCACTACTGACCGGAAATCTTGACCATTTTGCGCAGATTTCCACAGGTAAGTGACTAAAGCGTTCGCCTCGGCTCCTCCAAGTCTCTCGCAGGCCGTAGGCAACGTCCTTCTGGTAGAAGTAAACAATCACTGGATCTAGCACACCAATGATCGAGCAGAGCTGGTCGTAGTAGTCGC
>JBDHDY010000535.1:0-5128 GCA_039591275.1 Gemmatimonadota bacterium
TCGTCGCTCGACGTACATCTCGAACAGGTCGCCCAGGATCCCATCGCGAACCATTCCCCGGGGAAGGAAGAGTGCAACGAGGGCGCGTGCCAGGCGCGGTGGACGGTGGCTCATCGCTCGTCAAACCTCGCTTCCAGGCCACTCCACAGGTTGAGCATGGCGGACCGGGCTTCTTTAGCGGCCCGAAAGCCAGACTGAGTGACTGAGACGAACCGCTTGGGCCGGCCGCCCCGGTTGGGATCCGGCTTCCCCATGCGGGATCGCACATAGCCCTTGCTCTCCAGCCGGTCGAGCGTGATGTAGAGGGAGCCACTCGGCACCCGCCGGCCGGTTTCCTCCCGGATTTCCTTGATGATGGCCGCACCGTACGCCTCCTTGCCGAGCCGCAGGACAGCCGCGAGCACCATGTGCTCGAATTCGCCGAGATAGAGTTTTCCGCCCATGGCAAGATAATCTTGTTAGGTTGATCCTCCCTACGGGAGTGGGTAGGCTGGGGTTTCAGCGACGCAGGGCTTTTACGACCTCTTTTGTTGCCTTTCTGAGAGCGCGGGCGTCCTAGTCTGCTGGCCACTCGCCCATCTAAGTCCTAGTATTCGGTTACAGAGTTGCAAGAGGAGTAAGTGCCGGTGCACGACGGTCTCCGACTGCACTATTCCCGCGGTGGGCTGCGGCTTCTAACCAGAGTGGAACGAAGCGATCGCGACGATTGAATCTGGCAGTCGTCGCTTCGAGAGGATGTTGAGAACGCGTTGAGGGAAGAGTTGGTCCTACTCTTCCACCGACTCTAGTAACGTCTTCTTTTCCTCTAATACCCTGCTCAGAATCTGCCGCACGCGGGGCGGGACGCCTGTGAACTCCACGGTGAGCCCGGCCTGCTCTGCCTCACGGGCCAGGGCCTTCACGACGAGCGCGCCGGTGAAGTCAATCCGTCCCAGCCCGCTCAGGTCTACGATCAACCGTTCGGCCGAAGGATGAGCGGCGAGTTCCTCGATCAATGCCTCATCGAGCCCGGGAGCGGAGGCGAAGAACAGCACACCTTGCGGCTTGAGCGTGAGCGTGGTGCCCTCGAAATGCGTGCTCACATGCACTCTCAATTCCCGCCAAATATGGACGATGACGGCGAGGCCGATCCCGATGACCACAGCCAGGTCGATCCGTGGGGCGAGCGCCAATGTCGTCGCGAAAGTTGTCCATGCCACGAATGCCGCGGGCCTCGAGAAACGCAGCATCTTGAGGAGGGGCCCGAAGCGGACGAGCTTGAGCATCGCCGAGATCACGATGGCACCGAGGATGGCACGGGGCAGGGATCCGAGAATGTCAGCGACCGGGAGGAATAGCAACACGGCGAGCCCCGTCACTGCGCCACTCCAGCGAGTCTTACCTCCTACCATTCGATTGATCGAGCTGCGGGAGAACGAACCGCCTACCGGAAATCCCCCAGATATCGCCGAAGCCATATTGGCGACGCCCTGACTCACGAACTCTCGGTCGGGACTCCACGTGTGCCGATCCTGGGCGGCGAAGAGCCGGGCGATCGCGGAGGGCTCGGCGAACCCCACGAGGGCGATGACCGCCGCGGGGAGGATGAGCTGTGGGACTGATTTCCACGGCAGGTCGAGCGAAAGTGGAACGAATGTACCGGGCACGTCGCCCACCACCGGTCCGGCATACCCGGCGAGTTCGCTGTAGCTGAGCCCCACGAGTACGGCCGCCAGCACACCGGGGAACAGGATGTGGAGCCGTCGACCAACAAGGATGAGAAGTCCGGTAAGGAGGCTCAGCGATACGGAGGCGATCTCCCAAGATCCCACCCCGGACAGGGATCGCAACGCCCGTGCAAGCAGCGGCCCATCCTGTGCCACGACACCAAGTGCGGTTGGGATCTGTGATGCGATTATGAGAATGGCGGCTGCCGTGGTGAAGCCGGAGAGGACCGGCTGAGACATGAGGTAGGCGACCCATCCCGCTCGGACGAAGCCAAACAGCACCCGGACGAGGCCCACCAAAAGCGCGAGCAGTGCGGCCAGCGCCACGTATTCTCCGCCCCCTACTGTTGCGAGTGGCGCCAGCGCTCCAAACGTAAGCAGACTGGTGATGGCTACCGGCCCAGTCTGGAGGTACGGGGATGACGCAAACAGGGCGGCCGCTAAAGGGGGCAGAGCCGCGGCGTACAATCCACGGTAGTTCGGGAGGCCAGCGAGTCCAGCGTATGCCAGTGACTGTGGAATCAGGACGAACGCCACACTCAACCCGGCAATGACGTCACCGACATCGATACGGCCTCGTACAATCACAATCGTCTACTCTCGGAGAGACCTATTGTGCTGAACCCGGAGCCGCTGTGCTAAACTGCCTCGCGGCCCGCCGTGAACGCATCTCGATTCAGGCTCAGCAACTGTTTGGGAATCCGCGCCGTCAGCGTTTCATCCCACACGTCCGTCGGAAAATCCAAATAGTCGGCAAGCTTCCCGAGCAACACGACATTGGCGGCCCGGTGATTTCCCAACTCGATGGCCTTCTCGGTTGCCTTCATGGCCACCACGTTGAACCCCTTGCCCGTGAGAAAGTCGATCACCGCACCTGCCGGCTTCACGAAATGGGCATAGCGAAGTGCCTCGAGCTTCTCGAGTGCCAGGAGGTAGTCGACCTGCGCGCGTCGCGCCATCGGAGAATACACGCGATCACCAAAGCGTACATGGCTGAACACTGAGCCGCCGCGCTGAGCAACGCCGTGAAACTCTCCCTGCTTAACGTCGTGACCGGCAGCTTGAGCCGCGAGGGCGAGCAATTCGCTGGCGAGGATCGCACCCTGGCCACCGACGCCGGCAATCAACACGTTTATCACTGTCATCTCACACCTCCCCCGCCACGCCGATGGCATCTGCGATACAGAGCTGCGCGCAGAGGGAACAACCCGCGCACTCCCACTCGCGGATGTTGGGGTAGTCGCCGTCCCTCACAAGAGCGGGGCAGCCGACCTCGAAGCATTCCTCGCACATGACGCACTCATCGGGGTCCACGCGATAGGGGGCGCGCTCGGTCGCTTTCTCTTCTGGGAGCAGCATGCATTGTCGCATCGAGATGATCACGGCGGGACCGGCATGCTCGAGACCGGACTTCACCGCCTCTTCCGTCGCATCGAGGTCCCAGGGATCCACCGTGCGAACGTGCTCTACGCCGAGGGATCGGAGCAGCGTTTCGTAATCGACGGTGGGGGCCGAGTCACCCTGCAATGTGTGGCCGGTGCCGGGGTGCTCCTGGTGTCCCGTCATGCCGGTCGTGCGGTTGTCCAAGAGAACGGTGGTCGTTGGGACCCGGTTGTAGACGGCGCTCACCAAGCTCGGTAAGCCCCCGTGAAGGAATGTGGAATCGCCGATTACGGCCACAACTTGGTCTTCACTCGCCTTGTTGAAACCTGTTGCGTTGCCGATGCTCGCCCCCATGCAAAAAGTAGTGTGCATAGCTTCGTACGGAGGCAGGCAGCCCAAAGTGTAACATCCAATGTCACCGGTAACGAGCACACCCAACTTTCTAAGTGTGCTGAACACTCCACGGTGTGGACAACCGGGGCACATTACCGGAGGGCGTGGCAGGATGGAAACATCACTGTTGAAATCGGCCGGTACGGCAGGCCCCCCTAACCCGGCAGCCACCAGATCGGCGGAGAGTTCACCGATGTTGGTGAATCGCTCCTTGCCGATCACGTTGAGGATCCCCAGGCTGGCCATCTCCTGTTGAATGAATCCTTCACTTTCCTCGATCACGAAGACGGTGTCGAAGCGGGCACAGAACTCCTTGAGCCGTTGTGCCGGGAGGGGATAGAGCATGCTCAGTTTGAACACGCTCGCATCGGGTGCAACCTCTTTGACGTATTGATATGGCGTCCCATGACTTACCACACCGATCTTGGGGTCGCCCTCTTCGATGATGTTGTGCCCAAATGTCTCGGCGAATTCGCGCAGTCGAATGAGCTTCTCCTCGAGTTCCGGCCTGCGAAAGCGCGCATACACGGGAATGGCGTACTGGCTCACTTGGCGGGAGAACGAGCGACGAGCTACCTCGACGCGTTCCCCCGTATCGACAATGCTACGGGTGTGGGCCAGCCGCGTTGTGGTGCGGAACATGACAGGCGTTTTGAATTGCTCGCTCAAATCGAAGGCCGTCTTGATCAGCTCCTTGGCCTCCGCCGCATCGGCCGGTTCCAAAAGAGGAATCTTCGCTACCTTCGCGAAATAGCGGCTGTCCTGCTCGTTTTGAGATGAGTACATGCCGGGGTCGTCGGCCACCAATACGACAAAGCCGGCGTTCGTACCGGCGTAGGGGAAAACCATGAACGGGTCGGCGGCGACGTTGAGCCCAACGTGCTTCATGGTCACCATGGTCCGGACTCCTCCGAGGGCGGCTCCCATACCTTCCTCGAACGCAACCTTCTCGTTGGTGGACCAATGGGCGTCTATCTCATCGTATCGGGCGAGGCTCTCCAGCACTTCCGTGCTGGGAGTGCCCGGGTAGCCAGCGGCGAAAACCACCCCTGCCTCCCACGCGCCTCGGGCAATGGCCTCGTTGCCGGATATCAAAGTCCTCACTCTGCATCTCCCTTCACATTCGCATCTTCGTCATCCGCCGCACCGCATGAGCACCCTCGTCACCGGCGGGGGTTCGAGGCGGCAGCACTCCGTCACCGTTTCACACGTCACCTGCTCGGTCCGCTGCGGCGTCAGCCTCGAAGCTCCCCTTGAGATCGTAGGCCCCACCGGCCATGAGCGCTGGATAATGTTCTTCAAAGGCAGCGAGCATCCGGTCGATGGGAAGATCCGCAAACTGTCCGTGATCCCGGACGTATTCCATGTAGCGATTCCCCCTGCGATCGCACTCTTGCAGGACGGCATCGCTGCGACCGTCGAACTCGAGAGGTGCAACATCGAATCGCTCGCACAACGCCGCGTTGAACGCAGGCGTTGCCTTGACCCACCCGCCGTCGAGGAACAGCTCGGTGTATCAGTGGAACGCGAATAGGTCCGTCTGCATCACACGCCGCAGCTTCTCCGTCGCCAGATGGTTCTTCACGTCCGCGAAGCCCAGGCGGCTGGGAATATTCTCCACCCGGGCTGCTGCGCTCAAGAGAACC
>JBDHDY010000536.1:0-3202 GCA_039591275.1 Gemmatimonadota bacterium
GGCCCCTGGATGAAACTATCCCGTTGGGGAGGTAACAGATGCGGAGAGTAGCTGCCTTTACGTACGGTGTAGTCTGCTACGCAATCTTCTTCGGCACATTTCTCTACGCCATCGGGTTCATTGGCAACGTGATCGTTCCCAAGTCCATTGATTCTGCACGAGAAGGATCGCTGGGCCAGGCACTCCTGGTCAACGTGTTGCTTCTCGGTATTTTCGCTGTCCAGCACAGCGTCATGGCACGGCCGACGTTCAAGCGCTGGTGGACAAAGATCGTGCCCGCACCGGTCGAGCGCAGCACCTACGTCTTATTCTCGAGCGTTGCGTTGATTCTTCTGTTCTGGAAGTGGAGGCCGATGGGCGGGGTAATTTGGAACGTGCAGGACGCCGCCGGCAGCGCCGTGCTCGTTGGGCTCGCTGCATCCGGTTGGCTGTTAGTGCTAGTATCGACGTTCCTGATCAACCACTTCGATCTCTTCGGATTGCGGCAAGTCTACCTGTATCTGCGAGGCGAGGCGTATACGCGGCTCCGCTTCCAGACGCCGGGACCGTACAAGATGGTGCGGCATCCCCTTTACGTGGGCTGGCTCCTCGCTTTCTGGGCGACCCCAACCATGACGGTAGCGCATCTCGTGTTCGCGATCGCCACCACGGCTAGCCGGCGTGTCCCCATGCTAATTCCGGGTAGGGCGCGAGGGAGCGCGGCGGTTGACCCTGTAACCGGAGTGGAGTCGAGCGCGGCATGAGAGCGGTGTTTCCCTTGGACTAAAGGCCAGGCTCGGCGCTACGCGACCCGCCTTGAAAGGCGGTTGTTGCCGAGCCCGCCGCGTCCTGAGGAGCCGTGTCCTTCGAGACGCACGCCTTCGCCGTGCCGAGTTCTGAGGAGGAGCCATCGGCTCCGTCTCGAAGGGCTCCTCAGGAACACGGCGTCACGAAGGGCGCTTTAGCGCAGGGGGATACCAAGCTTCGCGACCCGCCTAACAAACACGAGTCAACCCCTTCCCAATAACTCACAGTCTCCCGTCCTACCATCGCTCCCCAACCTTTCGGTTGCGGCGGGCATCCAATTTTTAGAGAAATCCCTTCTCAGCGCGGGGCCGTTTCGAAGACTGACTCGCAGAGCCTGCGCGCAGTGCAACCGTCTATCCGTGCTGGAGCCGATATGAGGACCACGTACATTCTCGCCGCCATCGTCCTCCTGCCCATGCTCTGCACCGTTGTCCAGCCAGTATTATCTCAGACAGGCCCGGCTGAGGTTGCGGCAGCCACTTCGCCAAGGCAAAGGATCGAGGATAAACTCGACGCGTACATCCGGTCACTCGCCGAAGAGTTCTCGGGCACCGTCCTGATCGCCGTGGGTGACGACATCCTGCTCAACAAAGGCTATGGCGTGGCAAACCGCAGCTACGCTATCCCTGCTGGCGCCCACACGAAGTATCTGATCGGGTCCATCACGAAGCAGTTCACAGCCGTGCTGGCAGTCCGGTTGGCCGAGCAGGGCATTCTCGATCTGAACACCACCATCGACACCTACTTGCCCTATTACCCCAAGGAGAAGGCGAGGAAGATCACCCTTCATCATCTACTCTCACACACATCCGGTATACCCCATCACTACACGGGAATCCCGCAGTACATCGGCGGCCAGGATCAGGTCTTCCATTCCACCAAGGAGTATCTGCGACTCTTCTGGAATGTCGATCTGCTTCACGAGCCCGGTGAACGGTTCACGTATACGAGCCCCGGCTACTTCTTGCTCGGCGTCATCATGGAAACCGTCACCGGGAAGTCCTACGCCGAGCTGTTGACGGAGCACATCTTCGATGCGCTCGGTATGGACGATACCAGCGTGGACAACAACCTCACGGTGCTCGAGAACATGGCCGTTGGGTACATGAAAGGGCTGAATGGTTTGGTCCTCGCCGGTCGCGAGGAAGAGTCTAATCGCCTCGCGGCCGGTGACCTCATCACCACCACCGAAGATCTCTACCGATTCCAGCAAACACTGGACTTCGAGGGGGACAGCATTCTATCCAACGAGTACAAAGAGCTGTTGTTGAAGCCCCAGGTCGGTCGGATGACCTACGTCGGGGGACGGTTCTCCGTACCCCATAACGGTGGCAAGGACACGCTTACCGTCCTGGCTTCCGGAGGATCCTCCTACGGATTCAACGCCCGAGTCGATCGAATCATAGAGCAGGACGCGGTGCTCATTGTACTGAGCAATATCCAAAGCGGTGGAGGCATGCCGTCCCAGATCATAGACCACATGGGCGACCTATTGCTCGAGGAACTGGAGATCGTGCAATACAGGGGAAACAGTCCGATCGACGTAAATGCACAAACGTCAGTCAAAGTGGACCGTTCCAGGTTGGCCTGTTACGACGGCTTCTACGAGTTCAGCGACGGCACGATTGCCGCCGTCATTCGTTGGGGTGACATGCTGTTTCGCCAGCTATCCTTCCCTGAGGTTGGAGGCATAGGTCGAGGCGTATCGAAACGCGAATTGATCGCTCGCGGTGAAGGGACCTTCGATGTGGACGGGCGGCCGGGATTGCAGTGGCGCTTTGCCGATGAGTCTGATGGCACTGCAAGAAAATTGGAGGTGCTACGGGGCGGCATTGTGCGAGACACCGGCCGAAGAATCACCCCTCCAGCAGATCTCGACCTCTCTCAGTACGAGGGAGCCTATTTTTCCGTCGAGCTTCAGAAAACGCACCGCTTCGCCGCGGCGGTGGACCACCTCACAACGCCAGACTTCCTGGGTGTCCGGGGCGAGGTGTTTGTACCTCTCAGGAAAGACTTGTTCGGTTTCGCCGGCGGGTTTCTGGTGTTCCACCGTGACGCCACCGGTGAGCTTCGGGACTTTAGGCTGGCAACGGAGGGGGTCGCCGAGGCGCTCGGGTCGAAGTTTGTGAGGAAATGAAGGACGGTATTGCCCTGGACTGAAGTCCGGGCTCGGCGCCCTTCGACGTGGCTCAGGACAAGCTACGCGACCCGCCTTGAAAGGCGGTTGTTGCCGAGCCCGCCGCGTCCTGAGGAGCCGTGTCCCCTTCGACAGGCTCAGGACAGGCTTCGAGACGCACGCCTTCGGCGTGCCGAGTTCTGAGGAGGAGCCATCGGCTCCGTCTCGAAGGGCTCCTCAGGAACACGGCGTCACGAAGGGCGCTTTAGCGCACGGCACTCTACTTCTTTAACTTCTCCA
>JBDHDY010000537.1:0-3951 GCA_039591275.1 Gemmatimonadota bacterium
ACGAAGGGGACGCGCAACGCTCCTTCGAACCCGGTGAAAAGGGTTCCCCGCCAAGGCCCCGCCGACCCGTGTACCGCCGTTTCCACGGTCAGAGAGGTTCCACCAGCCTCAAGGGCTTCGGGACCGTTATCCGCAGTGAAAACAAAGATCGTGTTGTTCGCAATGCCGAGGTCATCGATCGCATCGAGTAAGTCACCGACATAGCTGTCGATCTGCATCAACATATCCCCCCAAAGGCCATTGCCGGATCTTCCTTCGAACTCAGGATGAGGAAGAGTCGGGAAATGAGTGGCCGTGTAGGGGAGGTAGATGAAGAATGGCTTCTCGGACTCTACCTGGCGTTGCATGAAGGTGATCGCCCGGTCTGTGAGATCGCGGTCGATCAGCGGTCGGTAGTCGAGATTGTACGGCCGCACCTTCGTCGGTACTTCTCCCTTCTTGGCGTCCAGTACGAAGGTCTGGGGTAGACCGCTCTCGGCGAATCCGGGCAGTGAGGAGTATACGGACTCATCGGTGGTGTTCGGAATACCGTACCATTCTTCGAAGCCCTGGTCGGTCGGGAACCTTCCCTCCGTCCGCCCGAGATGCCACTTCCCGTACATTCCCGTGGCGTAGCCCGCCTCAGACAGCATTTCGGCCATCGTCACTTCCCACTGCACCAGGCCGTAGACGCCCTCGCCGAGGGGAACCGTGGCGTTCCCGCTGCGGATCGCGTACCGCCCCGTCATCAGCGCTGACCGAGAGGGTGTGCATTGCACCTCGACGTTGAAGTTTGTCAGACGGAGGCCTTGATCGGCCAGCCTGTCGAGGCGAGGCGTCGCTGCACCTCGCACAACACCGCCTCCGTTGAACCCAGGCTCGCCCCATCCAAAGTTGTCCATGAACACGAGGACGATATTTGGCTTGTCCTGCCCCATGGCCGGTTGTGGGCCCAGAACTAGACAGCCGGAGACCATTGCTAGGACAAGTCGAAGTCGTCTGGTCATTGGCCAACACCTCACCTTCCATTGGTTTCGGCGGATCAAGACGCGACCGAGCGGGAGGTCCCTTCCGCGCTAGATAACTACTCCTTGAGCTGCCAGGTTCCAAGGATTGTACGCTGCATCCTTGGCAGCCGAAAGCCGGGCAATTGAACACGCCGAACACTTTCCGGCCGGTGGTGGGTGGTGTCGATTGTGGTGTCGATTGATTCCGGACTCAGGTCGGAATCCCATCGGAGATGTCGGACAAATCGCGCACTCTGCCTCGGAATTCCGATGTAGTGTCGGGATCTGGCCTGTATGCTACACGCCTGATAAGCGTGAGGTCGGTGGTGGAATCTCACACCGCGCGCGTGACGCGCGGTGTTCATGTATGAAGGCGCCTGAGGGGCGCCTTCAACGCGAGTCCACCCAGGCCCACACCCGGAATCAGGTCGGAATCCCGTAGTAATCGCTAGCAGTTTGAGGGCGAATCAGAACAATCTCAGGGGGATCTCTGATGCTGGTCGGCGCCGGGAGGTCCCTGGCGTAGCAGCCACACCAGTGCAGTCCCAGTAATGGCCCCGTAGGCAGCCCCGAGCCCGGGCGGGCCAACGATGTCCCCCAGGGGCATTCCAACGACCCAGCCCGCCGTACTGGCCAGCACCCACCAGCCCGCCCGGGGGACCTGCCGCCGCAGCACCGCCCATTGTAGCACCCCGACCACCGTTCCGAATACGCTCACGCCCCCGACCCAGCCCAGGTCCGCGTTGACCACACCCACGCCGAAGACCACGACACCGACGACGGCCACGGCCCCGAGGCTGGCCAGCACCCACCGGCCCGCCCCGGTCACGTGCCGCCGCAGCACCAGCCATTGCAGCACCCCGATCAGGATCCCGCCCACGGCCACACCCAGGTACCCGGCCAAGATGACGGTGGGGATGGCTTGCAACGTCTTGGGTTCGCCGCCACCGAACCAGCCCAAATACACACCCAGCCCCCACCCAAACGCACCGGCCATCAGCCACAGGAACCATACGCGCCACCCCGGCCGCCGCTGTGGCGCTATCGCCAACCTCGCCGCGATCACCATGAAGCCGGCGAGGGCGTTGAAGAAGACGTCGCGGATGTCGTAGACACGGCTGGGCAGCATCGCCTGGATACCTTCGTCGAGCAAACCCAACAGCGCGGTCACCGCCACGGTGAGAGCGGCAGGCGCCGGAACCCGGCGGCCATGGCGCACTCGCTCCAGGAGCGCTTGGTGGATGAGGGCGGCGACGATGCCGTACTCGATCAGGTGGGTGCGCTCCTCCGGGCTCGCCATCCTGAGGAACATCACCAGATAGGCGAACGCGACGCCGAGCGCCACCCCAATCTCGCTCCAGCCGGGGCGTCTCTTCACCCATCGCCGGGCGATGGCCCCCACCACCAGGAGCAGAACGAGGGCGAACGAGACCCGCAGCAGATTGCGTTCGCGCAGTGCGTCGACCAGCGTCCGCGCCGGCCCCAGGGTGGAGTAGATCGCCACCATGACGGCCAGCGTCCAGAGCCAGAGGCGCCGCTCCCGATCGGAGGTGAAGAGAGACATGGATATCACAATAGCGCTCAGCCGGGGAGCGTGCTGCAGGCGTGCACTCGACGCCGCCGTCAAGTGCTATCGCAACTAGCACATGGGGACGCCGCCGGTTCGTCGTTGAAGAGGGGGGACGCGACCGCGCTTCTTCCCGCTCGGGCCCGCCCTCGCCGCCGCGCAGCTACGGCGTCAACACCCG
This sequence comes from Gemmatimonadota bacterium, assembly GCA_039591275.1. Taxonomy (GTDB): domain Bacteria; phylum Gemmatimonadota; class Gemmatimonadetes; order Gemmatimonadales; family GWC2-71-9; genus JBDHDY01. Next base: position 2,735 of record JBDHDY010000537.1, read on the forward strand.
AAGCGCGTTCCTCCGGGCGCCTGCACACATCGGCCGGGAGCGCTGTGGTGTCGATTGTGGTGTCGATTGATACCGGACTCAGGTCGGAATCCCGTCAGGGATGTCGGATAAATCGCGCAGTCTATCTTGGAATTCCGGTATAGCGTCGGGATTTGGGCGGAATACGCCGCGCCTGATAAGCGTGAGGTCAGTGGTGGAGGTTCACACGACGCGCCCGAGCGCAGCGTCTTGAGTCAGTCTGTGGACTGAGGCCACTCGATCGTTACCACACTCTCCGTCTCATCGTACTTGACAAAGATGGTGACCTCTCGATCGCCCCTCCGGGTTTCCAGGGTCGCCGTCATCGCACCCAAGTTCACCTCCGACACGGTAGTCCAGTCCTTGTCCGCGGGGGGCGAGATGAAGTCAGCCAACTCGAGTGTTTGTTGCTCGTCTTCGATCTCCATGATCACGCGGGTTTCTTCAACGCGCCACACACCCATGTCGACTCCCGAGTCGAGGACGGCCTTCCATCCACCGTTCTCCAGTCTGCTAAATCGGATCATCGCCTGATCGGAGCGTATTGTGAAGCTGGCAGCGTCTGGCGGTACGAAATGCACGCCAAGGAAAAACATGACCGTCATGATCACCGGCATGGGATTCCCACCTTTCAGTTGAGAGGTAGCAACGCCCCGACCCGCCGTGAGAATGGGTGAGGACGTGCGGGCGTCTCGAAACGGGAGCAGTTCTACGCAAGATCGGGATCCTCTCAGGCCGGCGGGGAGAGTGGCAACGACCGGCCATCGGTGATCGTCAGAGTCCTCGAAGAAGCGAAGTTGTTGACTATACGGCTCGGTCCGTTTCCCGGCAAACGGATTGCTCGAACCGAGCGGCGACGTCTATTCTTCTCCTGGGACGCCGACGGTCCTCAGAACCGAGTAGCCCAGGTTACCGGAGGATCCATGCTGGGCTTGTTCCCTGCCCTACCCCTTGATCGCGCGACCCTGAAGCGTGCGCTGCCCGGCTACATCGCTACCGCTCTGATGATCCTGGTGACGGTGCTCTGGACCTTCTGGAGCGTCGGCGAGATGTACTACGAGGGCTGGTGGGGCCCGTGGTACGTCAAGCTCGCCTACCTGATCCCCGGTACGGTTTGCCTGCTGCTCACGCTGCTGGCGCTGGCGTGGCCGCTGGTCGGCGGCTCGCTGATAATCCTGGTAGGCGCCGCGTTCACCGCC
>JBDHDY010000538.1:0-5150 GCA_039591275.1 Gemmatimonadota bacterium
ATGAGCAGTGCCGTCGTCACGGCGATCACGTTCCGGCCCCCGGAGATGGCGATCATAAAGGAGTTCGGGATTCGCAGCGTAGCACCCACGAGCCCCGCAATCGCCGGGAGCGTATACAGCTCGGTCGTGGAGAACTGGAATCCAAGGTTCTTCATCTGAACGATGATGATCGACCAATAGAGCCATATCGCAAACGCGAAGAGGAGACATGGGATCGACACCACGAGGTTCCGGACGGCAATCGCTTTGCCGGTGCGTTCCCAGAATTCGGCCCGCTCGATGTCCCAGTCAGTCAGCTTGGCGCTTGGCTGTATTTCACGGCCTTCTCGCGCGCCGTCTGCAATTTCTTTCATTTGTGTATGAGTCCCATGGCGTACGATGTCTCAGGTGTGGTCTGTTTGGGTTTCGGTCGCAGCCGCGCGTCAGGGTGTTGGGTTTCACGGCTGTCGTGGGGCATTGCTCCGCTCATCGATCCGGGGAGCCTACCCCTGCACAATACAGTCAGCGTCGCACGGCACACCGTCCGTGTGATCGGCGTGGAGCGAACATCGGTGAATCGTGGGCCCCGTAGTCCCTAACAACATTACCTGAGCCTCTGCCTCGTGAACGGGACACCGTACTCGGAGAACCACTGGAACCGCCGAACCTCTATCCTCGACTTCATGCGTCAATTCGGGGGCGTGCGCTCGCATGATGTTCCGAACGACCACGGTCAACCACACGATGCAGGTAATCGAGACGAGAAACAGGAACATCCACGTCGTCGTCCACAGGCCGAAACTGTCGAGCATGAAACCGAAGATGATCGGACAGACGAAGCCGCCGAGGCCACCCAGGACGCCGACAATGCCCCCGACGACGCCGACGTCGTTGGGGAAGTACTCCGGGATGTACTTGTAGACGGCGGCCTTGCCGATCCCCATGGCGATGCCGATCAGGAACACCAGTATGGTGAATACCCACACGTTCGCCTGGAAGTAGATGTGAGTCACGCCGCGCGCGACGAGCTGTTTCTTGACCACCTGATCGCCCACTTCGATCAGTGGCTCCTGCCAGGTGGTGATGTTGGGCAGCAGCAGCGCCTCATTCTCGGCGTAGTTGCGCGCAGCGTCAGAGCTCCGGGACCTCAGGACGTAACGTTGATCGTCGATGAGGATACTGTCGTCAGAGACTTCGGTCACGGTGCCCGCGCGCCGCGCCATCACCCCACGCCCCGGTGATTCAATGTCCATCTTGGGAAAGAACAACAGGAAGCAACACAGAGCCGTGGTCGCCAGCACCCAATAGAGTACCTGACGGGCCCCGAACCGGTCCGACATCCACCCGCCGAGCGCTCGGATAACCCCGGACGGCAAGGAGAAGATCGACGTCATCAGGCCCGCCATGACGATTGTCATGCCGTAGACATTCAGGTAGTACGGTACCAACCATTGCGCCAGCGCCACGAACCCGCCGAATACCAGGAAGTAGTACAGGCCGAACCGCCATACGCGAACGTATTTCAACGGCCGCAGGAGCTGGCGTATCGTTTTAGATTCCGCCCCTTGAGGGCGCTTGTTCTTGGTGCCCAGGAAGAACACCACTGCCATGACGCCGAGAGCGGCGGCGTAAATGGTTGGCAGGGTCCGCCATCCATCCAGGTTTGCACCACCGGCAGATAGCATGCCCAGCAAGGTTGGGGCGCCCAGCGTGGTGAGCGCAGCCCCTGCGTTGCCCGCCCCGAAGATGCCGAGGGCGGTACCCTGGTGCTGCCGTGAGTACCATACCGAGGTGAACGCGATGCCGACGGCAAACGAGCCGCCGGTCAACCCGAAACCCAAGCTGCCCAGCATGAAGTCGCCGTACGAATCGGCGCGACCGAGAAAGTACATCGGTATGGCCGCCGCCAGCATGAGGAGAGTGTAGACGGGTCGTCCGCCGAACTTGTCGGTCAGCATTCCCAGTGGCAGCCGCGTAATCGAACCGGTCAGAACCGGAATGCCGATGAGGACACCCATTTGGCTTGCGGTCCAATCGAACACCTGATTGTCCACCAAGTACGTTACCAAGACGCCGTTCAGCATCCAGCACGCGAAGCAGACGGTGAAGGCAAGCGTGTTGAGCCCGAGAACTACGTGCGCGCGCCCCGGCTCCAAATGTGCGTCCTCTGTCATGACTGGTGCACCTCAGCTTGTTCGATGATCGCGATCAGCTTCCACGCCTTTCGGCTCAAGTATCATTGGGCCGCACCTTGCTCCAGGCCGTACTTGGGTCCCGAATGGTCTTGCGATCCCAATTCCACATGACTTGCTGATAAGGTCGCGTGATGTAGTGCAGCGGCGCCACAACGAAGTGCACGAGACGAGAGAACGGCACCATGAAAAGCAGCGCAAAGGCGCCGACGATGTGGAGCTTGATGACCCAGGGAAGTGCGAAAACCGGGCCGGTCTCGGGCCTCAGCATGACGAGCGACCACAGGTACGGTGTGAGGTCGGCCGCGAACCACGACGAGCCCCATCGGAAACCAAGCGCAACCCAGCATCCCAACACCACCTGGGCAAGCAGCAACACCTCGATGGCGATGTCCATCTTGGTGGTCACCGCACGGATGCGGGCGTTGGTGAGCCGCCGGTACATGAGGGCCGCAAGGCCGACGAGCACGGTGAGTCCGAACACGAAGGCGGTCACCTCGAGGACGATCAGGCGTACGGGAATCCTGTTCCAGGCGAGGTCCAAGGAGCACCACTAGCAGTCCAATGTGGAACGGGACGGTGCCCCAGAAGAGCTTCTTTCCCTCGAGGAATTGCGAGGAGAGCGAGGACACCGTGAAGCCCTTCTGCCTGTAACGGTAAGCGACACCGAACACGAAGACAACAACCGCCACATACGGAAACGTTACGAAGAGAAGGTGGTTGAGCGCGTTCATGGCATCCTCCCCGACCGAGCCGGGCGACCCTCACTGGCCTCGATATCAAGCTCACGGCCGACGGAACGTAGGAAATCGTTGGCCTGCTCCGGCGGTTCCCATTCGGAGGGACCGAAATCCTCCCTGAGCACCTCCCGCACAGCCACCAGTGGATTGCGGAAGATGGTGCCCCGTTCCGGGGATGATGCGGAAGATGGTGCCCCGTTCCGGGGATGAGGCGATCAAGGTCTTGTAATGTTTCTTGTACAACCTATTCCGCTGTTCCATGCGTTCCGGTCCGAACTCAGCTATCATCCTCTTGACCGCCGGATGCAGGATCTCCTCGACGAATTCCGTCACCAATTCCCGATCCTGCCACCTGGAGATCAGCCGCAGCACAGTCGGCAGGTGGTCCGGCAGCTCGCTGCCGCAGGCGACGCCGGCCTCATTGTGCTCACGGTTCAAGTTGACCAACAGCTCGCCTCGCTTGTAATCATCCCCGAACATCACATAACCCACGCTGAGGGTCGTGATGGATTGCACGTCGAATGAACGAGTGAAAATCTCCTGCACCTCGTCCAGTGCATCCACTGAAAAGCTTTCACCGTCTGACGGCAGGGCCTTGGCGAAAGCCTCCAGTTCGACCGCCGCGAGCGGATAACGGCCCTCGAGGAGTTCGCAGAGCCGCCGAAGCTGCGCAGGGTAATCCCGCTCGGGGTAGTCGAAGAGGGCAGCGAGTTGCTCGTAGTGAGACAGCGTCTGCATACTCAGACCCCCCTCTTGGCCGACCCGGTCTTGAACCCAAACCCCGCACTGCCCTGCACGTCGCCTGTGAACTCCATCATCTCGATGGCCTGCTCACGGTGCGCGGCCGGAATTACGAAGCGATCGTCGAAAGTGGCGAGCGACGTCAGGTAGTAGATGTCATCAGCCAACTGCGGCGTCAGGCCCGTGTCCGCTAGCGCTTGCTTCACCGTATCGTCCGAGACGTCGCCCACCGTCGTCTGCCGGCGGTGGAGTCGCACAGCCATCAGCTTCTTCAGCCGGTCTCCGACCTTGGCGGTGTCGCCGGCGCTGAACAGGTTCGCCATGTATTGGAGCGGAAAGCGCGCCTCGTCGATGGTTCCGAAGAGCTCTGCGGTGCTGGTGTCGTAGAGCCAACTGTCGGGCCAGTGCTTTCCGACGGAGTTTATCTTCTTAGACTGCTCGCTGTTGTCGACCTCAGTGACCGACGCCATCACCGGAAGCAGTGGCGGTACGTAAAACAGCATCGGGAGCGTGCGGAACTCCGGGTGGAGAGGGAGCGCCAGGTTCCACTCCTTCACGAATTTGTACGCCGGCGATGACTGGGCTGCGTGGATTGTGGAGTCGGCGATTCCGTTGCTCTTCGCCGACGCGATCACGTCCTCGTCAAACGGGTCGAGGATCATGTCCATCTGGCGGCTGACCACGTCGGCCTCATTCGCCGAGGCTACGCTCTCGATCTGATCGGCGTCGTAGAGCATGACCCCGAGGTAGCGGATGCGCCCCACACACGAGTGCATGCACGCCGGCGCATGGCCCGCCTCGATACGCGGGTAGCACAGGATGCATTTCTCAGACTTGCCGGTGCTCCAGTTGTAGTAGGTCTTCTTGTAGGGGCAGGCCGTAACGCACATGCGCCATCCCCGGCAAACCTCCTGATTGATGAGCACCACCCCGTCTTCCCCTCGCTTGTATATCGCTCCCGAAGGACAGGACGCGACGCAGGCGGGATTGAGGCAGTGATTACAGATCCTCGGAAGGTAGAAGAAGGCCATGCGCTCCAGCTGGAACATGGCTTCCTTCTCGGCCGGCGAGAGCTTTGCGAGGTTGGGGTCTTTGCGAGCGAAGTCGGGTGACCCACTCAGGTCGTCGTCCCAGTTCGGCCCCATCTTGATATCCATCGGCTCGCCGGTGATCATGGAGATCGGCCGGGCCGTGGGCTGGTCGTCGCCGGAAGGTGACTCGATCAAATCATGGAGATCGGCCGGGCCGTGGGCTGGTCGTCGCCGGAAGGTGACTCGATCAAGTCCAGGTACTTGTACGTGAACGGCTCGTAATAATCGTCGATCACCGGTAGGTGGGGGTTGTGGAAGATGTTGGTCAAGCTCTTCGGCTTCCCCGCGCCCTTGAGGTCGATCTTGCCACCGTTCTTCTCCCAGCCACCCTTGAAGATCTTCTGGTCCTCCCACTTGCTGGGGTAGCCCGTACCTGGCTTGGTCTCCACATTATTCCACCACATGTA